>CAZSIH010000178.1:0-1546 GCA_964606925.1 uncultured bacterium | reverse complement strand
CAACAGCCTGCCTATCAGGCCGCACTGCTGAAAGGTGGCAAATACGATTATGCATGATCGGTAAGCAGGCTGAATCAGAATCTCCTACATTGTAGGATTCAACTTAAATTCAATTAGATGCCTTGCTAGTAGATCAATGGCATCTGACCCTTCCATTGATCCCATAGGGCTGGGTCTCTTTACAGTTCAGCCATGAAATGGGTGACGCTGATATGACTGACTTTTCCTGCATAGAATTTGAAAAACTGATACTGATGAAAATGATTGTTGCCTAAGGTCACTCTCATCATCTCCTGTAAGTAATCCCCACTAATTCTGCGCAGTCAGACAACTCACCAAGTAAAATCCCCAATAATTGTAAAATCCACCAAATGAATTAACTATTTGACATAACAAGTCATTAGGAGTAACTATTGACAAAAAAAATAAACACTTAATGTGTATACATTGCAATATGAAAGAAGTCAGATGAAATCTGAAACCTCTGTTCAAAATATTTTTGCTTCACCTGGTTATTATGCCATTCCTGAATTGAAGCAAACTTATGATCTATGGTGGAATAAATTGTCCCAAATTTTACAAGAGGATGGAGTAGATAAAATTCCAAACCATTTAAGTTGGAATTTTTCTGAATCTAACCAGTTTATCTTTCAACAAATTTGCGGAATTATGCTAGCAAAAAGTAAAATCGAAAAATACCATTATATTGCAACACCCGTTTATAATACCCCTTTTTTTAATGGTTCTCGATACGTTAGTCTACTTGTAGTTCATAAAAATTCAAAAATAAGAAAACTTTCTGATGCAAAGGGTCTCAGAGTTGGGGTGAATAGTCTAGATTCAAATTCTGGATGGAATATCATTTTCAAGATTTTAAAGAAAAATAATTTTGATGCAAATGATTATTTTTCGGAAATCAAAATAAGTGGTAGTCATCGTGAAAGCATCCAAATGATTTTAAGGAATGAAACGGATATCTCATCGATTGATGCATTGACCTGGACACTGATTGAGAAAGAAAGAAACAAAGAACTTCATGATTGTAGAATAATATTAAAAACACCTGATACACTATCTCCACCTTGGGTTATGGATGGATCATTCCCGAAGCAGATACTAAAACCTATGAGGAAGGGACTAAAAAAGTTTTTCAATGATCCCAATGTAAAGGAACTTAATAAGAGACTATGTCTTAATGGATTTGAAATATTATCAAGGCATGCATACGAAAAGTCGTTTTTAATGTGATTCGAGAATGAATCAGACTTTCAGGTATTTAAGGTTCTGGAACT
Organism: uncultured bacterium; assembly: GCA_964606925.1. Lineage (GTDB taxonomy): Bacteria > Fidelibacterota > Marinisomatia > Marinisomatales > AB-629-J13 > AB-629-J13. Next base: position 254 of record CAZSIH010000178.1, on the reverse strand, counting down.
GTGTGACTCTATTTCGTAATCATCACTAATTCTTCAAAGTCAGACAATCAACACTAACATTATCAATTATTCTGCACCCATCAATTCTGGTGCAGAATTCCTCCACAACCTACCCACTTCCTTGTAAAACAAACCGATTGATGTTATATATTGGGTTTTCCAGAAACAACCGACAGGAAACCTATCAGTGGTCCTTATTAAATCTTAAAGGTACAATGAATATTGATTCATTTGAAAACTGGAACCAGTGTAAC
>CAZSIH010000177.1:0-1548 GCA_964606925.1 uncultured bacterium | reverse complement strand
ATTGTGTCAATTACGGCAAAGGTTAAATATCTGAAATCGGTCCTCCGATTTCTCGTTGTTTTTACAGTTTTATCAGCTTCGGTGACATGGTGTCAATCTGAGGAGGGAATTCTTGCGGCTATTACTTCTTATGAAAGTATTTCAGACTCAAACCAATACATTTTATCAAACATATTGGAAACAAATACGCATCAAAATGAAAATAATAATTGGAATCCGGCAGAACCATTTATAGACAGAAATAAAAATAGCGTGTATGATGACCATGAAAATTTTCAGGATAGAAACAATAATGGAATTTGGGATGACCATGAACCGTTCACTGATTTGGGGAATACTGAATATGATGACGGCGAGGAGTTTATTGATATAAACGGTAATAAAATCCGTGATTTGAATCTTTGGTATGTTGATGCGAATAAGAATGGAAAATGGGATAAAGGAGATCCTTTTGAGGATTTAAACGATGACGGCAAAAAAAGTTTTAAAGAAACCTATACAGACATAAACAATAATAATCGGTATGATAGTCCCGAAAGAGCAGAAAACTACAAATTCAGCTATAATGCAAAAGTTATTTCTGAGCCATTTATTGATGCTCCTAATGGGAGGTATGATTTGGGTGAAGATTATATAGATGAAAATAATGATGACAAGTGGACACCCGCAGAAGAATATGATGACTTAGATGGTAATGGCAGGTGGACACCCGCAGAAGAATACGATGACTTAAATGGTGATGGTAAATGGACACCTGCTGGAGAATACATGGTTTTAAAAAGTGTTATTAAAGAATCATTTGTTGATTCAAGTGAAAAGTCAGGTGACAGTGAATTGAAAATATCTGCAGAAATAATTAATAGTAAAAAATTCAATTTAAGAGATGAAAAATTATTCGTTTATGAAGATGTCAATGATCAATGGGCTCCTGCAAAATATTATCCCTTATTGCCCCAGTTGGTAGATCCGTTCCCCCCGCAGGTAAAGACATTGAGTATAAAAAGCAGTCATCCATTTTGGAATGGGCACTCCATCGGAAAGGTTGTATCAAGTGTAAGCGCTACAAAAAAATTAAGAAAAATTAAACAGGACAATGAAGCTGGGCTTATTAATGGTACAATAATCATCTATCATCGTTATGGGGATGTAGATTTACAAATGCCGGCAGTGGTAACTATTGATTGGTATAAAACGAGGGCATTGAAAGAAAATGCCTATAACGAATTTCGGAATAATTTTATTAAAAATTTAACCAAGAAAACACGCAGAGGATCCGGGGGGCCTGGAAGTGGATTTAGCATCATTAATACCCAAATTGGTGAAACAGATGTAGAACTGAATATTAGTGGTAATATTAATGTAAGCGGTGCGCTGGTTTTTGAAGAAAAAGATTTGGTTACAACCAATTTGAAGGAGAGTAAATCCTGGGATCTGGAAATTGAACAAACACAGCGGTTCAATATTGACGGTAATATTGGTGACCGTATTTTTGTAAAAATTAAACAGGATTCTGAAGCAGATTTTACCTGGGAAAATGATCTCACCATT
>CAZSIH010000176.1:0-1558 GCA_964606925.1 uncultured bacterium | reverse complement strand
CAGGACGAACGGTTTAAAAAATATATCGGGAAGAAAATAAAACTTCCCTTAACCGACAGAATTATCCCTGTTATTGGGGATGAATTTGTAGACCCGGATTTCGGTACCGGATGTGTCAAAGTAACCCCTTCACATGATCCCAATGATTTTGAAATGGGAAAACGTCATAGCCTTGACTTTATCAGTATCATGAATCCCGACGCAACGATGAATGAAAATGTTCCGGATAAATTTAAAGATTTAACCCGGGAAAATGCGAGAAAACAGGTTATAGAAGAGTTAAAAAAACTAAAATTGCTGAGAAATGAAGAATCCTATACTCACAGTGTAGGTTACTCGGAAAGGGGTGGTGTGCCCATTGAATATTATTTGTCTGAACAGTGGTATTTAAAAATGGATACACTTGCGGAACCAGCAAAAAAAGCGGTAAAAAATGGTGACATTCAATTTCACCCGTCTCACTGGGTGAAAACCTATGATCATTGGTTGAAAAATATAAAAGACTGGTGCATCAGTCGGCAATTGCTGTGGGGGCATCGAATTCCTGTTTGGTACAAAAAAGGAGAGAATGCGTCATTACCGGAAAATATTCACGTTTCAGTTAATGGACCGAAAGATCCTGAATACTGGGAGCAGGATAAGGATGTTCTAGACACATGGGCAAGTTCCTGGATATGGCCATTTGGTGTGCATGACTGGCCTGAAAGTTCAAATGATTTGATTTCTTTTTATCCCACAAATGCTTTGGTAACAGGTCCGGATATCATATTTTTCTGGGTTGCCCGGATGATTATGGCAGGGATTGAATTTATGGAAGATATTCCATTTAAAGATGTGTATTTCACAAGCATCCTGAGAGATGAAAAAGGGAGAAAACTGAGTAAATCATTAGGGAATTCTCCCGATCCTCTGGACATAATCAAAAAGTACGGCGCTGATGCAGTGCGATTCAGTATATTATTGATTTCCCCTCAGGGAATGGATGTTTTATTCTCACCTGACCGAATGGAACTGGGGAGAAATTTTATGAACAAATTGTGGAATGCAGCACGGTTTGTAAAAATGAATACACCCTCTCCGGAATTATTACCAGAGATGAAGGAAGTAGAATCTGAATTCCAATTGCCGGAAAAATGGATTGTCAGCAAATTGAATAACACAATCATTGAAGTGAATAGGCGAATAAATAAATTTCAGTTCAATGAAGCAGTAAAGGTAATTTATGATTTCACCTGGAGTGATTATTGTGACTGGATGATTGAAGTATCTAAGATATCGTTTTATGGTGAAGATGAAAGGAGGAAACGATGCCTCCAATCTGTTACCGTCTCTGTTTTGAAACAGATTTTATGTTTATTGCATCCATTTTCCCCGTTTATTACAGAAGAACTCTGGCATCAGATTAAAATTGAGGATGAGGATGATATTATAGTGACAAAATGGCCGGAATGTGATGAAAACAAAATTGATGTGGATGCGGAGGACACCATGACTCTCCTACAAGACATTATCACATCGGTTCGTTCTGTCCGAAGCAGAATGGGTGTCCCTCCATCAA
>CAZSIH010000175.1:0-1600 GCA_964606925.1 uncultured bacterium | reverse complement strand
TTTTCTTGTGTGAGTAGCAAAATTATAAATTGGAATATTCACCTTATTACCTTGTTTTAGGCTATTCAGTTGTAATTTCATTAGATCAAAATCTACAGCATCTGGATGGTCAAAATTCACGACAGATCGCTTTTCCATGGTTAGATTGGATAAGTCCCTATAATAGGCATCCTGTTCGATGAGTGCTACTTCTGACTTTCCAAAATCTGATGCAATAGCTTTTGCAATTGATGTTTTCCCGGAACCGGTTCCGCCGGCAATTCCGATCAGTATGGCGTATTTATTCACTATCCAAATGGGTGAGGAAGTAATTCTGAAATAGTCTTTGTTATATATTTGTTTGATCCATTAGAAATGTAGATTGGAATATTGCCAGCATATTCATGAATGATTTGACGACACGAACCACAGGGGAAGGCTCCGTCTTCCGTGACAAGAGCCAGGGCTGAAAAATTTCTATGTCCCTGTGCAATTGCTGAAAAAATAGCCACCCGCTCTGCACATAAAGTTGTGGGATAAGCTTTTGATTCGACGTTACAACCTAAGATTACTGAATTTTCTTTGGTTAAGACAGCAGCTCCAACTTGATATTGACTGTAAGGTGCCGCAGCTCGATTTTGGGCAATTAGTGCCTTTTTAATTAATTCTTCTGGTTTCATTGCAAATCAATAATTGGTTCAGATTTATAAATAAAATAGGAATTACTATTGGATAAAAAATTTACCTTCTACAATTGATATATTCCCAACTTTATCGGATGCCTGAACATACAGTGTATGAGTCCCTTTTTTCAAATTATATTTTAAAGGAAATCGAATTTTTTTCTGATATGAATTGTATTCAAAAACAACTGGTTTTCCATCCAATTTTAAAATCACGTCTGTTTCACCTTCTATTCCTGCAAATGTATCATGTACCGAAAATGAAAGGTGTTCAAGGTCAGAAGAATGATAGGTGCCATCTAAATACGGTGTAAATTCAGACAGTTCAGGGGGGTTAAATTCTTCAATAACTGCAAAAATTTCTCCGGATGAAACTGAAGTTCGTAAGAAAAGAGAATCAGAGTACAGTTCAGTAGATAAATAGGTCCAATCAGATTTTTTTGGGTTATAAGAATAAATGCCAAGATGATCGGATATTTGGTGAGGGTCTAAAAAAATATCCATTTGTATTTCATGATTAAAGGGTAGGAGGTCAGGTTTAAAAAAAAATGGTTCCGTTATTATTTTACCTTCTTTTGGGAGGGATACTGTTATAGTTTCTGCCCAAATGAATGTGGTATCATAAAACGTATCGGTATTTCCTTTAATTCGCAGCCCGCCATCTAGAAGTTCAAATTGAAAAGGTGAATCCGGATATACCACACCACCTGAAAGATCAAAATTAAATATTTCGAATTGGGAGTTGTTCTCATAATGAATTTTGATTTCTTTAACATTCTGTAATTCCTCAGGGTTCATTAGTTCTGTAGTAAAAGTATTTCTCATGTTTCTATTTAATTCAATGGAGTAATTAATACCCTCTTTTTCCAGCACTAAAAAGGCTTCCAAGCCGGAAAATTCTTTTTCACTGAATTTGATAAATAATCCATGTTCATATT
>CAZSIH010000174.1:0-1708 GCA_964606925.1 uncultured bacterium | reverse complement strand
ACGGAGATGCTTTAAATTATGATGACCAGGCAATTGTTCCCTGTAATGATTGCTGTGAATATGAATCAGAATTTTCCTGTAACAATGATGTTTGTCTCTTCATGATTAATGAGGATACTGTACAAAATAAGTTTGATATTTACATTGTAACAAATGTCGTAATCAAAGGAATACAATTAGATATTTCCGGAGCTTCAATCGTGGATGCGGAACCAGGAGATATGATTCCCAGCGACTGGAGTATTAGCTCTGGCGATCATACCATCCTCGGATTTGTTATTGGCACCTCAATGATTTCCCCCGGTGAAGGCATTCTTTTATCTGTGTCATACCAGGATCAGACCGGAATAATTTGTATTGAAAATCCGATTTTTTCCGATGAAAATGCAAATTCAATAGATAATATTCAAACGGATTGTTCTTCCTATTTTACATTAAATCTTAACTCCACCGGAATTTATCAGCTAATCATTTTTGAGTCATCCATCAGCTCCCTGGATACCGGAGATGAAATTGGTGTTTTGGATTTAACCGGTATAACTGAAAGCAATGAATGCGATGGCAACTTCATTGGAGAAGTATTGGTGGGCAGCGGAATTTGGGTAGGTGAACAACTGGCAATTTCAAACATTGGATCGGCTGATTACTGCAGCTTTGAGGGTCCGCAGTTAAACGGCTGGGTAGAGGGGAACCCGGTTCAGGTTAAAATCTGGGACAGCAGCCAATCTATTGAATTTGATGCTCAGCTAACATTTTCTGCGGGAGACGGCATATTTGGTGAACCCTTAACTGCCATATCCTGGATAGAGTTGGTTCCTTAAGTCCAAAATCCCACTTCCGAAATCCACAATCACCGGATTCCTTTTTCCCTTCCTACCTCCTTCCCTGCGGGTTTAATTTTCCCCTATGCCAATTCAGGTAAATGATTTAACAAAATATTTCCGCTTATTTAAACGGGAAGCAGGATTAAAGGGTGCCCTGAAATCCTTCTTTAAAAGGAATTACGAAAATTTCTACGCCCTGAAAAATATTGACCTTTCTATTGAAGATGGTGAAATCCTTGGTATTTTGGGAGAAAACGGCGCCGGAAAGACGACTTTGATTAAATTAATGGTGGGACTGATTCACCCTTCATCTGGAAATGTAAATGTGAGCGGCTTTACTCCCTGGCAGAGGAAGAGTGCATTCCTAAAACAGATATCCATAGTAATGGGACAGAAAAACCAACTTTGGTGGGATATCCCTGCGTCTGAATCATTCCTTCTGAACCAGAAGATTTATGAAATTCCTGAATCTGATTTTAGGAAAATTTTAGATGAACTGGTTGAATTGCTGGGTGTAAAGGAAAAATTGAATGTTCAGGTTCGCCGGCTTTCCCTGGGTGAGAGAATGAAAATGGAAATCATTGCTGCTTTACTCCACCAGCCAAAAATTGTCCTTTTAGATGAACCCACAATTGGATTGGATGTAATCGCCCAATCTAAAATTCGGGAATTTGTAAAATTTTATAACGAGCAGTACAAAACAACATTTTTACTCACTAGTCATTATATGCACGACATTCAGGCATTATGTAAACGTGTGTTTGTTATCCATAAAGGGTCTGGATTATATGATGGTGATTTTAATGAGCTGGTCAATCGCATAAATCCCAGGCGTAAACTACTTTTTGAATTCACCAATATACCTGATGGAAAAATAATGAATG
>CAZSIH010000173.1:0-1719 GCA_964606925.1 uncultured bacterium | reverse complement strand
CGGGGAATATTGAGTACATCGAAACTCCCATGCTTCAGGTTGGAAAATTCATGTACACAACTGAAATCTCAGGGGATTTTATGAAACGTGAAATTCTTGAATATTATTTACTTTTGGAATTAGTTGATAAAACAGAATTTACCTTCCCTGAGAGAGATGCGGTTTATAATCCAATTCGAGTAAACATTGATGTTCCTGAAAAGGAGTTGTCAGCAGATGAAATAGATGAATCTACCTCAAGCGATAATGAAGAATTTGATATTTTAGGGCTAAGTCCCGACTTTGTGATTATCAGCCCTCAACCCGGCGAAAGAATATTGCGGAGAGATTTGTTTATAGCTCTGTCTTACTTTCCCATGCAGGCTGTTGACCCATCACGAGTAAAAGTATATTTGGACGAATCAGATGTGACGGAAAAAGCAGATATCGATTCATCCTATTTAAGTGTGCCATCCCGGGGATTAACACCAGGACTGCATACAGTTCGAGTGAACCTTACAAATATATATGGGCAGAAATACAAAGATGTAAATTGGAGTTTTACTGTTATCCCCGGCGATGTAACCGAAATTGGGGTGATAAAAAAACAATCCAGCCGATTTTGGACGAACTATACCGGTGGTGTCGCAAATGAATCCAACGTGAATATCAGCGATGCAAATTTTCTTTACTCAATTGATTTCGACTGGCTAGTAATGGATGCCCGTTATTCAAAATCAAGTTTGGAAAATAAATTTAATCAACCTTATGACAGATACTTTCTCAATTTTAAAAATGATTTTATGAAAGTCAGACTGGGGGATTCATATCCGTTCATTGATGAATATGCATGGAATGGTAAACAAATCCGGGGGGTGAATTTTTCCTTTGCAAAAGGTCCGTTATCTTTAAATGTTTTAAATGGAAAAACTGCCCGAGCCGTACAGGGAAACCCCACAGAAAATGCCATGGTGGTTTCTGGCATAGACTCAACAACTGCTGATTGGGGAATTACAGTCAGCCGTAATAATTATACCTTTCAACAGGACGTGTCAGCCGCAAAAATGGGTTTAACATTTGGAGAAAAATTTTATTGGGATGTTAATTATATAAAAATTCAAGATAATATTCCAACTGTATCAAAGGAAATATCCAATGCAGAAATAGTTATTCCTGATTATTTAGTTTCTCGAATAAATTCCAATATAACCATTGATGATTTCTTTACTATTTCAGATTCGATTTATACCATCAGGTTTGATTCTTTAAAGAAAAATACACCTAATATTTTTGGGACAAATGATATATTAGATTTACCCTCCACGAATTGGACAGGCGCAAAGCCCCGAGATAATTTTATAGTTGGATCCAATATTCAATTTGAACTGGATGATTCTCATATAAAACTGAATAGTGGATTTTCTATCAGCCTACTCAACCGAAATAAGTGGGATAAAATGACCAGTATTTCAGAATTGGATGCGATGGCTTTTGATACTGAATTAGACGGTTTTTTCCTAGGTTCAGTAGCGATGGATACTACTAAAAGTTTATCACAATATGAGGAATATTTAGATTTCGGTAAAGCTCAACAGCCCATGCTTCCGTTTATGTTTCAAAAAGATGGTACAAGTATTTCAAATTTATTAAATATGTCGAATCTGAATCGGTATGGTAAATTACAACTTCGATATTTAGGGCATAAAGTTGAACTGGGCAGCAAACACAATGGTACGGATT
>CAZSIH010000172.1:0-1756 GCA_964606925.1 uncultured bacterium | reverse complement strand
TTTGGTTTAGTATTTTATTAAATAAATCCAATCCTGCATAAGGACCCATTCCACCGACTATTCCAATCATTTTTTTAATTTGATAAATCTAAATTTCCTTTGTATAAAATTACCTACTAAAATACTCCATAAAAACAAAAAATTATTCGGATTTCAATATTGTGTGTCTTCTGGATTTCCTCTTACAAGGGAATGACAAAATAATCATGGTGTTGTCATTGCGAGCCTCTTTTGGTAATCATTGAACAGAAGGACGAAGCAATCTATTGCACATCTGTAAATTCAATAATATTCAGAACTAAACCGAAACATGAAGATTGCTTCGTAGTTCCTCCTCGCAAAGACATGAAAACAGTTTTGTAATAAAAAAAGGCGGTGAAAACACCGCCCTTTTTTAGTAACCTAAATTAACTTAGAAACTGTACATTAAACGAAGATAGGTCATTCCCCCATGATACCCAATGGGTGTACGCCGTGGATAAGGCATACCTTGAGACGCACGGGTTGCGATCTCATTCGGATATGTATTTAATGCATTGTTGATTCCAAAAACCATATTGAGGTTGTTGCTTACGTGGTAGTTCAGTTCTAAATCAATAAGACTTACCGGGTCAACAACTTCCTGACTGCTACGTTCATCTTTGGTTTCTCCATAGTAATTGACACGTGCCATTGCAGACAAATTCTGGCTGACGTTATGGGTAACCGATGCAGTTAACCGTAGCTTCGGAAGGTTATTTTCAATATTGAAAACACCCCCATCCGTAACAGGATTCACTCCATTTACTTGGCGCTGGGTAACTACTTCTGTACTATTGGTATTAATGGCAACAGCGATGTCTGTCTTTCCCATATCATAGACGGCTACAATATCAATTCCCGATGTTTTCGTATCCAGTGAATTTGTGTACATGGCAATATCTGTAAATAATGCACTGCTTCCATCAGGCACTGTCAATGACCGGGATTTTATGATCTTGTTTGTAACATCTATACTGTATAGATCAACAGTCAGATTCAAGTTCGGCAGGAAACTGGTAGTGAAACCAAAACTGGTGTTGGTTGCATCTTCCGGTACCAATGCGGCGCCACCCATGGAAACTGAAAGCGGGTCATCCGGACGTAAAGTTCCTTCCTGAACCTGCAGTCCTGTCACGCCATCGAAAGATGTAACAACTCCGGTGTAATTGGACTGTCCCGGTGTGGGAGCTCTGAATCCGGTGGAGAAGTTTCCACGAAGTGTAGCAAGATTCCCCAGGGAATAACGACCGGCTACCTTGAAGTTTGTTGTAGTTCCAAAGTCTGAAAAATCCTCGAAACGACCGGCTACCTGAATGAGTAATTCATCACTCACATCCCATTCAAGATCTCCATAATATGCCGTATTCTGACGCTTGAAAACACCGGCTGCAGCGGGATCCGTTCCTGGCATTCCGTTGGCTGCAACACCCGGTGCAATATACCTCACTGAAATAGTATTAGGTATAAGATTTCCGTCTGCATCTTTCTTTTCTGTATAATCTGCATGACCAACTGGAATAATATAGGCATTCATTGTTCCGTTTTCGTCTGTCGTAATAGTTACTGATGGATCATTACCATACATTTCAATATATTTATCTACAAATGCATGATTAGTATACAGCCCTACTTTTGCCCAAGGACCCGGCATCCAGGATTCTTTCTGACCTTGATACATGGTGTATGCTTCCTCTCGCCATTCGGCTCCGAATGCAAGAGTCATTCCATCAGAGAG
>CAZSIH010000171.1:0-1760 GCA_964606925.1 uncultured bacterium | reverse complement strand
AAAATCGATGGATACAAGCTGACATTTAATTCCACCGGGGACTCTCCAATTCGGAATTCCTGTACTATTTTTTCAAATCCGATGACGGAAAAATGAACTGTATATTCCCCGGATGATAACTCTATTTGGTATTCACCATAGGGACTTGAAATTGAACCGTTCCCTCCCGGTTGTACATATATATTCACATTCGCCATGGCTTTTTCATTTTTACCATTAACTATTTTACCAAAAAGTGTTGCTCCAATTGCTGTATTTAATCCATGATAACAATATATTGATAAAAATATGAAAAAATACTTCATGCCTGATGTTGAGGATCTGTGATCAACTGTGTCAATAATTCTTCGATATCCTTTGACGATACCGGAGAAGATTTATCACCCATGAACACCAGCCCCATAAATAATCCACCCATCGCTTTAAACAATAATTGAGGGTTTAATTTAGGGAATTCACCTTTTTTTATTCCGTCTTCTAATAATCCCTGTATTATAGCATAAAGTCTTAATTGATATGTTTTCCAGGGTTGTTCTTTTAATGAAATGACTTTCGGTGCGGTAAATAAAAATTCATATAATCCCGGGTGATTCCGTGCATTTTTTGCAATAGTTAATAGTAATTGAACAAACGTATTTCTTGGACTGGATTCCTCCTTGGATATGACCGGTTCGAGACTTTGCCATAATGAAATCCATCCATTTTCAAGTATAGCAGAAAATACTTCTTCCTTTGAAGGGAAGTAATAATAGAGTGTGGTTTTCCCAAATCCGGATTCAGAAGCAATTTCATCCATGGTTGCCCCTTCCAATCCTTTGGATTTAAATACACTCAGAGCACCGGATAAAATCCGTTCTTTCCTTTGTTCCCTTTCTTCAAGTTGGCGCTGTGATACAGTCATAAACTAAAATTTAATTTTATTATTCGACTAATAAGTCTAAATTTAAAACATGATTTAATTTAATTCAAGGTCTGAATGGAAAATTATGTAGTTTTTTTAACGATCAAATCGTAAAGGAGTATCAGAACCAGAATAAAAAATGACAGATACATCATGCATCCGGAAAGAATGGTTACATAACTAAAAACAGGATAACCATACCGAATTCCCCATAAAGATCCGAAGGTTGTTAGGGTTGCAACAAAGGGTTCAATGATTAAAATATTTTTCCAATTTCCTGATATGATGGAATTAAATTGGAATAATCCTCCCATGAGAAGAAATATAACAGCAAATGCGATGAGATGAGTATGAGTTGTGAGTAACATTCCTTCAAATGATTTTGGATATTTTTCCGGGATTTCAAACTCGCCCGGTTCAGAACCTGCATACTGTTCTTCAGTTCCTCCCGGGTTTATCCCAGTCGTTGAATAAACATAAACGAGTCCAACACTAACACCTAAAGTTATTACTATGATAAAAGCTGAAAGGAAAACCCGAATTCCTTTTTCAAGATCACATAATTTAAAATTATTCATCTATCATCAGATCATTTTTGATCAGGTTTAATAATAAGGTCAGTTTTTGAATTCCCCTTGTCACCGAAATTACCGAAATCGTAGCACCGCTGATACCGTCAATATCATCAAATTCAGACTCTGACGTTTTCCCCAGAAACTGATTAAGCCAAAATTTCCTTCCCACTTCTCCTCCAATGGGTTCACGATATTTTAGGATTGACGCATTCACTAATTTTTCTCCAGTATCAAACATGGTTAAAAATGTGATGGGCATGGTCTTTCCTTTCACATTATCCAAT
>CAZSIH010000170.1:0-1783 GCA_964606925.1 uncultured bacterium | reverse complement strand
AATTTTAGAAATGGAAAATTAATGAATAAGGAATTTAATACGGAAATTTCAAATAAACGGACTCCTATGGAGTCTCTCATCTTATTGTTGGTCACTCTCGGACTCTCTGATCGTCAACTCGTTTTTGAAGAACAGACGAAAATCCAATCCATAATTACACATCACTTTCCGGAACATTCTGAACAACGATATAAGAAACTCCTTCAATCGGCTATTTCACATGTCAAAAACTTAGATTTTAATTCCCAGACGAATTTATTAAAAACGGTTTCAGAAGAAATAAAATTGTATTACTCTGAAAAGGGGACTTTATCAATTATTTATAAAGAATTACAGGAATTGCTGGAAGCAGATGGAATCGTTTACAGTTTCGAAGCTCAACTACTGGAGCTGATTAATAAAATATGGAATTGAGAAAATTTATAATCCTTATTCCACAACACTGAATATTCCAACTTCCTGTTTTACACCTTTCAGTTTAGGTTTTCCCACAAATTTAGTTTTAAACTTGGGATTACTCGATATATCCCGATAGACCTTATCGGAAATAACAATTCCGCCAACCTTCGCATAGGGATTAATCCTTGATGTGATATTCACATCATCACCAAAAATATCATTTCCTTCTTCCATGATATCTCCCTGGTGAATCCCAATTCTCAGCTCCAATTTTTCCACATCCTGAATGACTTCCAGTATTTTAAGAACACATTCCACAGACCTGATGGAACTGGGAAAACTCATAAGCACTCCATCTCAGTCGGTGTCCTCCGTATAGTATAATTTTTACTTCATCAATACAATTTTCTGGGTTTCTATCATGTCAACAGATGAGAGTTGAATAAAATAAATCCCGCTGGAAAATCCATCTGCATTCCATTGTATCGTGTGATTTCCTGAAACCAGTGTTTCATTAACAAGAGTTTCTACCAATTTCCCGGTGATATCATATATTTGCAGAGACGTACCGGTATTACGGTTTGAAACATTGGACCCAAACTTCTCTTCACCCACAGAAAATTGAATTATCGTTACCGGATTAAAGGGATTGGGATGCGCAGGAAAAAGAACAAATTCTGTGGGGGTTTGGGGAGATGTGGATCTTCTTAAAATCAACTGGTCAACATTTGAGTGGAAGTTAATTTGGTTTTCATTTGTTAATAAGATTGCTTCGCTCCTCCGCCACCCGGCGGATTCATTCGCAATGACAGGGACTAATTCCCAGCTTTCACCATCTTTTATATCACACTCAAAAATCAGTGGTTGTCCATCATTCATCACTTCAATTAAACATTCGTTTGTTGAACAGAGTCTGGTATCACCTGAAAAACGAACATCTGATGCGCCGAGTGGTGGTTTGGGGGGAAGACTGTAACTCAATACATCATCCTCCGGTACATAAGCCCCAAAGTAAAGGGTTTGCTTATCAAACTTTATTGTGTTACAATCAGCCACAGCGGATAAATGTTCCGGTTCCTGAATGACAACTACCCTGGTTGTCGATCTTGAAGCAACAGACAAAACAATCTCACCTTCCCCTGAACTTCTCAGCCAGTAGGCTTTCCCCGGAGTAATATTTTCCGGTAAATAATATCCTATATCGTATCCAAAAATTGTATTGGGAATAACAATTCCTGATGGGTCAATAATGGATTCCACAGGTACAGAATATGATATTCCCGAGATGAGATTCCATCCTTCTACCAGAGAAATTGTTAATTCACTTACTGGATTGCCGGTAAAAGACGTTGTGTTATCTTGTGACATTCTTAACCAGTATCCC
>CAZSIH010000169.1:0-1797 GCA_964606925.1 uncultured bacterium | reverse complement strand
TCCCCGAAAGAACCGCGAAAACGATCCTGCAATTCCTGGAGGAATAGGTTTACGCTGGTTTTTTTCCCGGTCTAGTTCCCGCAATATTATTTTGGGATTTTGTGTTGACATACTGATTGTGGGTAACACTATTTGATTTATATTGTGATCTCTCTTAAACTTGAATTAAATACAAAGTTTAGCTATCCTTTCGTTTGCTATTTGAATTTCGATAGAACGTTAGAATCAATGAAACTATATCTCGCTAAAGATATTTTGGAACTTATGAGAATGAGAGTGCTGATAGCTTTTACCTTCTTTATTTTTATTGGGGCCTCCCAGGCTTATTCACTCACTTACAATTTATCCCTCCCCTACAGCTATAAATTTAGCGGCGAAGATTATGCCGGAAACAAATTCGAGGTGGATAAAAACCAGGGAGGGTTGTTCAATGTGGGATTCACCCACTGGGGATTTGGCTTTGAAATTTATGAAACAAAGCTTAAAAATACTTCTGAGGAAGTAAAATTGAAAACGAAACTTTATGACGTGACCTATGGTGCTACAGGGGCATTGGAGGAAGTAGGATGGTTCTGGAACTATGGATGGATCTGGAAGTATGTAGGACTCGGATATGGGTTTGGGACAGATGAACTCACGTGCAGCTTCTGTGAAACAAATTTTTATAAGGGGTTTGCCATGCAATACATTTTGCTTTTTAACATTCCAATCACAAAGTCCTTTAATCTGAAAACCAGTTATCACCTGAAAACCAGCAAGATCAGGCACAAGTACAAATCCGAGGCGGACGACTATAGTGCAACCATCATCAATGTGGGAATTGGATTCTAGAAATGGCTTTTCTATGAAAAGATACACGCACTTAATGTTCTTGGCGTTTATAATTATTGCACTGAACAGCTGTAATTATGAGCAGGGAGAAAAGTTTGCCATTGTGACTGGAATTATAGAGGATGGGACAAAGACTAAATCAATAGCAAGAGAAGATTGTACGGCTTTTTCGGCACCTGCTGTACCAAGCACTGTCTCAAGTGGTGGATTGAAGCTCAATATGGTTATCATTCAAATTACCTTCGAAGGCAGTATCAACCAGAAAAGTTATGGAGACCCTTTCGCACAACAGTCCTTCAAGAGTGGCACGAGTTGCTGGGCCAACAAGATCTTCGGTACCGGTTCAGGGCAGCTCAATGAATACTGGCAGGAAGTATCTTACGGGAAATTTATGGTCTATCCCGCCGAGGAAACCCATGGCACGGCCAACGACGGGATCATTACTGTCAGCCTGAGCGGGAATCATCCGAATTTTGGATTCCCTGGAAGAGGAGACGGAAAGGCCCCGTATCCTTGGTTTACAGATGCTCTCGGCAAGGCAGATCCTTATATTGATTTTTCAAAATATGATACAGACGCAGACGGTCACTTAAGTACTAAAGAATTTCAGGTCATGTTCCTTGTCGCCGGTTTTGAAACAGCAGCTGGTAATATACCAGGAATTTGGGGACAGGCAGGTTGTTTTTGGACCGAGGAGACTTACGATGGATATCATATTGGGGAATGTGAATATCAGGGATATTCAGCTTTTGGAGAAAGGCAGGGGAACCATGACGCGACCATCGGTGTCATAGCACATGAGTTGGGACATGCTATTTTCTGTTATCCGGATCTTTATGATCCCTTAGAAAATTCGGCCGGTATTGGTGCATTTGGATTGATGAGTGGTGGTGCATGGGGGAAAAAACAAGGAGAATATGGGGGAGCTACACCGACACATTTAATGGCCTGGAGCAAGTACAAATC
>CAZSIH010000168.1:0-1858 GCA_964606925.1 uncultured bacterium | reverse complement strand
GTTGGGTCCATACCGTTCAGGATTACAAATAACGATTCACTGTAAAATATTTCATTAAAATTATCAGCAACTATGGCATAATCAAAACTCTGTTCCGTTTTGACAAAATATCCAATGAAAGCACATTGTATCATTACAAATAGAGATTGGATGGAAAATGAAATCCACCTGTAGTTTTCCAAGGGGTGTTTTACAATGATTAAACCTGAAAGAATTAAAATATAGCTGTGAAAAATTCGCCATACATCTTTTGGAATGATCCTGAAATAATGAACGCCGGAAAAATGAACGAATAATAATTGGATCGTCATGATGACAATTAACAATTTTCCGAATGGACCCAATGGTGACGGAAGAAAATTATTTATCCATATATTTATTCTTCTTATCACTTTTGGTTATTTGCTTTTTGGCTTAAAGATGTAAAATATTTATCCCACTCATCTTCTAAAAATAAACTTGCAGTACTGTAATATGAAGTCAGGATCAGCCTTAATTCCGAACTGATTTTTTGATCAAGAATTTTTTTGAATTCTTCTTTTTCATTTATGTTCAATAAAAATCTGTTTTTAACAATCGTAAAATCATATGACAATACAAAATCGTCTGAAAAAACTATTCCATCTTGATTTACCGTGATCATTTCATCGCTATCTTTATTCATTAAATTATCTCCAAAGGATAAATATTCCACATTTGGTAAAGTCAATTCTATCAAGGTTGGAGCGATATCTACGTGACCCCCAAAATGTGATATTTTTCGGGGATTGCTGATAATTTCCTCTTTTCCTAAAATGAAAAATGGTACTCTGTAGCGGTCAATAATATCCCTTTCACTATACATTCTAATTCCCTGCAAATTGTGGTCAGCCGTCACTGCAATAACTGAATTCTCCAATATGCTATCTATCTCCACCATGTCTAAAAAGTCACTTAGCTGTTGACAAGCATATTGATACGCTTTAAATCGCTTCATTGCAAGTTTTTCATTCCCTCGGATTATTTTCAGTAATCCATTTGGCATGATGAGTGGTTGTGATTCGTATTTTTCTGGTAATTCAAATGGCGGGTGATTTGTAGTTGTAAATAAAACTATGAATTGCGGTTGATTAGCATTTTTTAATCGATTAAATACAAAATCAAATAAATGTTTATCATATACTCCCCAATCTGTTTTAGGAGTCGAGGAAGGGAAATGTCCTTCCCCAAAAATATTATCAAATCCCATGTTTGGAAGAAAATTATCAATTCTTTGCCATGATAATTTTCCGCCATAAACAAATGTAGTTTCATAGCCATTATTTTTATAATTAAAACCCATTGCAGAATTGAAAACAACTTGCCTGTATTTTTGTTGTGAAATGGGGATAGCATATGGAATGGAAGGAATGCTAAGAAGAGTTGCCTGCAAATTAGAAATACTTCCGCCTCCGGTCTGAATAAATCGGTCAAAATAAACTGATCTATCCATCCATTTTTTTAGTCCTCCGGATATCTGAAATTCTGGTGTTTCGTATGGCAGAATCCATGAACCAAATCCCTCCATTATAACAAGAATAACATGAGGTCGTTTTTCCTGCGCATTAATATTTCCTGAGGATTTTTTCCATAATGAAGCAAACTTTCCGGTTCGGTGAGGTGAATTTGAAGATCTTACAAAATTGTGATTTACATTTTTAATTGAATTTTGCAGGGTAGTTTCATCTAAGTTTTGTTGGTTAAATAATAGAGATTTTTTTTGTTTTTTTCGAAATTCCATTGCTTTTTCAAACGTAAATACCGGATTCGGTGCCAGTTTATTTAAAAACGCATCATCCGTATATGCAGCATCCATCATGTTGATAGGAAAAAGTCCAAA
>CAZSIH010000167.1:0-1881 GCA_964606925.1 uncultured bacterium | reverse complement strand
TCTGATTAATCTGTTTTTGTGTTAGGGGATGCGGACTCGCAAATAAAAGTGCTTCAATAATGAATAATTCTTCCCGTTCTGTAGACGGCATCAGTTTTTTTCCGAGATAAGTTGTATTTCTAATTCACTGAATAATTCATTTTGAATGACGATGATTTTTGACTCACGGATGAGATCGAGAATTGCAAGGAAAGTAATAATAATTTCTATTTTATCTTCCAGGCGTTTCATAAGGGACGAAAAACGAAGTATTCCGTCCCCATCAACATAAGCAAGTAATTTTGCTTTTTGGTCTTCAATACTAATAGGTTCCGGCCGAAGTTCATATCGGGTGATCACAGGTTTGTTTTCCATAGCGGTCTTGAAATAAGTTGCAATATCAAACAAAGAAACATTTCGGACAAAAACCGCTGGATTTTCTTCAGCAGAATAAACATTTTCAAGTTTACTTCTTGAAAAATAATGACTACGGATTTCTGCCAAGGAACTCAAGGATTGTGCTGCATCTCTGAATCGTTGATAATCTAATAACTGCCTTACCAACGGGAGCCGGGGATCTTCCATATCTTCTTCTTCATCATTGGAGGATAATGGAATGAGCATTTTCGATTTTATTCTCATTAATGTTGCAGCCATGTGGATAAATTCACCTGCCAATGATATGTTCACTTCTTTCAATTCCTGAACTGTTTCCATATAATCTGCTGTGATTCTCGCAATCGGAATATCATAAATATCCAACTCATCCCGTTTGATAAAATAAAGGAGTAGATCAAGGGGTCCCTCGAATTGTTCTAATTGTACTTTATACATAGAAAACCATTGATGATTAGACAGATAATAATCCTATTTTTTTATAGACTTTTCGACAGGTTTTAACAGCTATTTTAGCTGCTTTCTCTCTTCCATTTACCAGAATTGAATTTAAATACGATCTGTCTGCCATTAATTTCTCATATTCATTTTGGATGGGTGTGAGAGTGTCAATAGTTAATTCGGATAGTTCTTTCTTGAGTTCCGAATACATTTTCCCCTCAAAATGAGATTCTATTGCGGACAAGTCCAAACCTGAAAGTCCGGAATAAAGATTCATGAGGTTTGCCACTCCGGGTCGTTTTTCAGGATCAAAAAGAATTTGTTTTCCTGAATCAGTCACTGCTCTTTTCAATTTTTTTCGAATTATATCCGAATCGTCTAAAAGGGCAATAATATTGTTTAAATCCGTATCAGATTTTGACATTTTTTTCTTAGGATCCTGCAGACTCATAATTCGGGAGCCAACCTTGGGAATAAATGGCTCAGGAATGGTAAACGTATCCGAATATCGTGAATTAAACCGCTGTGCTAAATTACGGGTTAGCTCTAAATGTTGTTTCTGATCAGCTCCCACAGGTACGAGGTCAGCCTGGTATAATAAGATATCCGATGCCATTAATACGGGGTAGGTAAATAGACTGGCATTGATATTTTCAACGTATCGTTTTGATTTTTCTTTAAACTGGATCATTCTATTCAATTCACCCATATAGGTCATGGTACCCAAAACCCAAGAAAGTTCCGCATGTTGGTGGACTTGAGATTGGATTGTAATGATACTCTTTTCCGGATCAATTCCACAAGCAATGTATTGGGCTAAAAAAGATAAAGACTGCTTACGTAACTCGAACGGTTTTTGCTGAGTTGTTATGGCATGAAGGTCAACTATTAAATAAATACAGTCATATTCATCCTGTAAAGCAACCCAGTTTTTTAATGCCCCAAGATAATTTCCTATGCACAAGTTTCCGCTGGGAGCACTGCCGCTGAGAATCCTTTTCATGAGTATTTTATCTCAACGCTTCCATAAAAAGGTATGGTTTCCAGGATCCCTGACCATTTTTT
>CAZSIH010000166.1:0-1886 GCA_964606925.1 uncultured bacterium | reverse complement strand
ATTTCAGGCACTATCACTTCATCATTATCTTTTACTCCAAATGATTTTAAGCCTAAATGCATTGCCCCAGTACAACTGCTTGTTGTTAAGGCATACTTTACACCAACATATCTAGAAAATGCTTCTTGGAATTTTATGATGTATTCATTATATTTCTCGTTCCAACCATTGATAACAGCGTCATTCACATAAGAGATTTCCTTTTCAGTAATGCTTGGTCCAGCAGTTAGAATTAATTTTTCATGCTTTTCCATGAATAATTTTCCTCCTACTCGTTACAGATTTGCTTGATTTTTGAGATACTCCATGTACACTTGATGCATCAAGATTCTGAAACGGTTCCATTT
The DNA here is from genome assembly GCA_964606925.1 of uncultured bacterium. Classification (GTDB taxonomy): domain Bacteria; phylum Fidelibacterota; class Marinisomatia; order Marinisomatales; family AB-629-J13; genus AB-629-J13. Next base: position 1,539 of record CAZSIH010000166.1, on the reverse strand, counting down.
TATAATTAGGCATTCCAAATGCCATTTTTGGATAAGCATTTGTGAAAGTATCTATCATTACTTGTAATAATTGGGGATCTTTTGGTTGTTTCCAGAGCCATTCAAGGGCTTTTTCAGTCTCAGATTCCATTTTAATGGTTTTTGCCTTTATTCCATACGACAACGCAATTTTTTCAAAATTTGGCGCACTATAACCCCATAGGGTAGATTGATATCTTTTATCAAAATTTTGTTCCTGAAATTGTCTAACCATTCCATGACATCTATTATTAAGAATAACAATTTTGATAGGTAAATTGTGATGGACTACAGTTTGAAGTTCTTGAATATTGGATTGGAATCCACCATCGCCTGCAATTAAAACAATTGGAGACGAACTTTTAGTAAATGCAGCTCCAATGGAAGCTGGCAACCCAAAACCCATTGAACCCATGCCTCCAGAGGTTAAAAATCGTTGATTTTTGCCCAGTTCCAGTGATTGTGCAGCCCACATCTGGTGTTGGCCAACATCTGAAACAATTACTGAAGCTTTTTTGGAAAATTTTGAGATCTTGTGCATAAAGTTATTTGGATTGATACCAGAAATCTTGGGATTTTCTTTATGTTCAGGAAATAAATTTTTGAGTGAATTAATTTCGTTCATCCAATCTTTTCTAGCTTGAAATTCTTTTTTGCCGATATATCTGATAATACTTGTTAAAAATGATTGAAGAGTAGAATTTACTACCATGCATCCAGAAACTCTGTTGTTTATTTCTCCCTTTTCACAATCTACATGATAAATTATTTTATCTCTTTTGAATTCCTTTACTTGCGAGCCTGTTTGACGAATATCTAGTCTACTTCCCAATACCAAAACAAAGTCAGAGTTTGACAGTGAAATATTTGCCCATCTGTTTCCATAACTTCCTATAAATCCAACTCGTAATGGATCAGAAAATGGTAGTGCATCTACTGCCATCAATGAATTTACTACCGGAATTTTGATTAGATGTATAAATTTTCTAAATAAATCTAAAGAACAAGAAGAGTGGATTCCACCACCGACTAAAATCATTGGTTTTTTAGAATTTTGTAAATTAAAAAGTAATTTTTTCAAAATGTTATTATTGGAAAATTTCTTGGACTTGATTAAAATTTTATCAACTTTACGCATTTTGATTTGAGTTTTTTGTATATCCATTGGCACGTCCAACAAAACAGGACCGGGCCTTCCATCTACAGAAATCTCGTATGCTTTTTTTAATAGGTTTGGTACATTTTCTGCATTATTTGCACGAAATGCTTTCTTTGTAATGGGTTTTACGATGGATACAATATCTGTTTCTTGGAAACCAAGTTGTCGAATTTTACGGTTTTTTTTCTGTTCGTTGCGATTTACTTGTCCAGTAATAAACATGGTAGGAGATGAATCAAAATAAGAACTTCCTATTCCTGTAACAAGATTGGTAGCACCAGGACCACTAGTTGCCATTGCAACACCAGGTTTTCCAGTTAATCTTCCTACAGCATCTGCAGCAAAAGCTGCTGATTGTTCAT
>CAZSIH010000165.1:0-1989 GCA_964606925.1 uncultured bacterium | reverse complement strand
ATCATCATATTCATCGTATGATTTTAGATCAAATTTTTCATTCTGATTCCAATCCTTAATAAACTCTTCACCTGAATCCCAAAAACCATTCCCGCTTTTGCTGCCGATAACATAATTCCCACCGATGGTTATATTTAATTTTTTATCGAATAACTTATATCCAACCTTTGTACTAAAAACTGTTATAACTGTTTCAGATTGTCTTAAGTCATTAGGTAAATTCGTTGACATTCCCCAACCTAAATTCAAGGAAAGAGGAATGGGAAATGAAAATGATAATGCACCCGTGTAGGTTGAAGTCTGAGTCCCCGAATTTTTAAATGGATAGTTATTTGTCCCCTCAAAAATAAAGAGATTTTCATTAGTGCCACATACTGAAGTATCTCTTACCCCACCCCATTCTTCTCCCTTTGTACTGTTCAGAATTTCAAAGCAACCCGTTGTATCTGTTAATACATCCAAATCATTCACCAAAGTAATGTTACCATTCAGGCTAATGCTTGTTTTTCCCAAATTTAATTTATAAGTTGGCGCTATTGTATGGGTAGATAGTTGTTTTAATCCTGTGGTGTCAGAATTGGATACTCCATCTGCACTCTTTTTTACCAATAAATCCTGCCTATCCTGCAGTCGTATTGAATAATTTAAGCCGGGTAAATTTCTAAAACTCAAACCTATGGAACCTGATTTTGTATTTGTGATTGACCTTTTTATCTCGCCTTCAGTTTCAGGATCCCAAGGACTTTTTATCTGATTATCGTATCCAATGGTAAATGCCATCTGGCTCTTCCATATTTTAAAACTAACCTTATTTTTCCAATTGCGGACATCCGTTTGTATAGAGGAACTCCCATGAGATAAATAATTAAGCGGTCCTTGATTAAATTCCGTCTGGAAATTCAATTCTGTAAAATAGAAAGGAATTGGTGTTTTAAAAACTACTTTAAAAGCTGGTCTTTTCAATAACAGATGTAACGAATCTAATCCTCCATCAATCAATCGTCCTAGCTCGGGTCCGGTTAATCCGGATACTCCTCTACCTTCGGTGAATCCGTTAATATCATCATTCAAACCAAAACCTATTTTCTGAGCCAAATTATTAAGATTTTTTCTACTCTCAGTTAGTTCAGCCCATAAGGTATCATTTTCGATAGCACCTTCCACAAATTCTGGTGTCGAGATGATATTACCATCTCCATTTATATCTACACATTGATTTTGATAGCAGTAATCCACTCCACTCCAATCGGCGTAACTATATAAACTCAGGCTATCTGGAATATTGCTGATGTTCTTTAATAAAAGAGTGTCAGAATACGTTTGATCTATTGTCATTGATAGGCCATATTCACCACTTAATACCGTTTTATCATGGTTAAAATGAAATGAGAAATCACCTGCAGCAGCTATATTCCCCTCATAAGTATATCCCTCATGGAAAATAGAATATGGTGTGAGATTTTCATCTCGCACATCCCAGGATCGAATAGCTGATATTCCAAATTTTGCATGCTCATAAAAATCTTTTGAGGTACGAAATCCCTGTAGTTGCCTGATTGGAAATCCCTTTTGATATATAATTGGTGTTTTGCATCGTTGGAGACATTCTTCTACATTTAAATAGATTTCCCCATTTTCTACACCATCTTTACCGGTCATCATATTTATTCGCGAATAAAGGATAACTTCTTCACATTCTGATCCGGACCAAATAGCTAATGTATCACCGCCATTTATGGGATCAAATCCATACATGGCCGGTTCCACTGCTGTACAGCCATCATTTGGGACTAGGGAATACTCGGACTCTGTTACAAGAAACCAATTTCCGCTCAATGTGTCCGGGGGAATACCTATGTTGATTGTGTTTGATTCCCAAATTAAGCCGTCAGAATAAACCTGATCACCGGGAAAATATTCTAGAATGTTATCCCAAGATAAAATCTGAATAAATCCATTGTCAACCCAATGTTTTGTTTCTCCGCTCAC
>CAZSIH010000164.1:0-2041 GCA_964606925.1 uncultured bacterium | reverse complement strand
ACTAGTTCAAAAAACTTCAGATCAATTTATTTTTCCGGAAAAAACATTAAAGAAGCAGGCAAAGATTTACGTCGTTTTAAAAATCAGTATTACATAGGTTTTTGGATTCAGGTAGTAAGTATTATTCTATGAGTACAATCGAAGGAGAATTTGGTATTTATATGGGTTTAATTGGTTCAATGGCAGGTAGTATTGTCCAAATTGTTGCTTTTAATAAAATCGGTACAGCAGGTGAAGAACTTATAAAAGCAGGGGCGGAAATTCAACGGATCAATAAGAATTAATGATTAAAAATAAAGGAAGTTGAACCAATATTAAGTATTTGCAATAGAAAATACAAAGAATGGAAATTATTAAAAGGAAAACGAAAGGTTATATGGTCAATTTCAGTGAGTGGAAATTGGTGATTAACGTTCAATTTTGAGAATGGGAACGTCCTAAATTTAAATTATGAGGATTATCATTAATGAGTATGCACAACCCTCCCCATCCGGGCGAATTTATTAGAGAAGTCTATATGATTCCTTTTGGATTGAGTTCAAGAATGGTTGCAAAAAATCTGAATGTAGCACCATCGACAATCAATCGGTTATTAAATGGCGAAAGTAATATTTCACCGGAAATGGCGTTACGTTTATCCCACGTTTTTGGACGGAGTCCTGAAAGTTGGTTAGCCATGCAGGATAATTATTCTTTATGGAAGACAAAACAGGAAATTGATTTGAAAGATGTTAAAAAGTTGGATTTAATTCCCATATAATATTAATTCTATTTTTTGTCACCGTAGCTTCCCGACCTTGACTTTGTCATCCTTATGGTACAGACTATTAGTAAAATTCGCCACCGTAGCTCAGCTGGTAGAGCAGGGCTTTCGTAAAGCTCAGGTCGGAGGTTCAAGTCCTCTCGGTGGCTCAAAAAGATAATATCTCCATGGAACACATAATAAACTTTTTTTCTGATCAGCCTGTATATTTAATAGTTGCTGTTATTCTGGCAATTGTTATTCTGTTCAGCTTCATTAAAAAACTAATCAAATTGGCAATGGTTGCTGCGGCTGTTTTCGTTTTATATATTGCTTACCTGATGTGGACGGGAAAGGAAGTTCCTGTTTCTTATGAGGATGTGTCTTCCAAAATTAAAGATAAAGTGGAAGAAGGAATTGAAGCTGGGAAAAAAGTCGGACAGGAACTAATAGAAAAAAGTAAAGATAAAATATTGGAAGAAGCGGAGAAGAAGCTTGGAAAAAAGTCCTCCGATTAATTCATTTTAACCAAGTCATAACAGCTACATACGGATCTGTCATTTCCCGAATTATATCAAACAAAGCGACCCCAAATACCAGAATAACAGCGAATATGATGAGTACGAATACAAACATCACAATAAACATGATTCCGTTTAATAATAAGTACTTTCGAATATTATCCAATGCATGAACCATGGTGTCTTCCTCCGGTTCCTGCAGACAGTATTTGAGATGTACTGATGCATTTGTGAGCCGTGTTCCCAAAACAACAAAAAATGCTCCCAAAATGACGGTTGGGATCATCAAGAGAAAAATTGATAAGCAATACAAAATTCCTAATAAAATGTGAAAAATCCCTACTATTTTACTCCACTTTGCTAATCCCGACAGAACATCAATGTTTTTCAGGGAGAGCGGGATCTCAATCTTTGGTTTATCCATTGTTGTAATTGGGGAAGGATCCATCATTCAATGAAAGAATTATTGAGGCTGTAAATAGAGAATAACTATCATAATGATCAAAATTACAATTGCCAGAAGACGAAAAGTGCTTCGTGAAATTTCCTTCGAAAGGGGCAATTCAGAATCTGAATCATCCAAATTATATTTTTTTCGGTTATAAGCCATAAGTTTCATGCTGAAAACCAAAAGTCCAAATCCAAAAAGAATTAAACCTATAAACAAAGAAGTATTCATATAGAAAATTACCGTAGATTTACCTTATAATCAAAAGTCGGAGACAAGCATGTTTGAAGCAGATTTATTAAAGGACAAAAACATTATCATTACCGGTGG
>CAZSIH010000163.1:526-2126 GCA_964606925.1 uncultured bacterium | reverse complement strand
CACTTTTCTGGGAAAATTTGCGCATATCACTGGGTTCAATATTTGCCAATAAATCCCGGTCAATTCTCACTGCCTTGGGTATTGTAATTGGAGTTTTATCCGTAACACTCATGGGTACCCTCATTTCGGGCCTTGACCGTACATTTGAAAAAAGTATGTCATTTCTTGCGCGAGACGTTTTGATTCTCAGTCGCATGGATTGGTTCAGTGGCGATGTGGACTGGTGGGAGTTGCGGAATCGACCTCGAATGAAAGTAGCATACGGGGAACAACTTCGGGGAAAATCACAATTTGTAGAGGCGGTGGCGCCGGTGTCAGAAAGAGGCGGTAGCATTGTCAGAGGAGATAAGCGGATTGATACTCGATTTTTTGGAACAACACCGGAATACATGGCCACCAATGAGGCTGCAGATGTGGAATCAGGACGGTATTTTACTGATGGTGAACAGCGGTCTGGCACGCGTGTGCTGGTAATTGGTGGCGATGTGGCAGATGCACTGTTCTCTGATGAAGACCCCATTGATAAGTATGTAAAAATAGGGCAATATAAATTTCGGGTGATTGGTGTTTTAAAAAAACAGGGGAAATTTATGGGGTTGTTCAGTCTGGATAATCAGGCTGCGATGCCTTTGGGCACATATTTTAGGCTTTTTTCACGACGGGGTTGGATGAATATAAGGGTTAAACTCAATACAGAGAATTTTGATATTGCGAAGGATGAAATTAGGGGACATATGCGGCGTATTCGCGGACTGAAGCCCACTGAAAAAGATGATTTTGGTATTAACCAATCGGCCACCATGGAAGCCCAGTATAAGTCCATAAAACTCGCAATTGGGGGTACGGGTATATTTATTACCGCCCTGTCACTGATTGTGGGCGGGATCGGTATCATGAATATTATGTTTGTATCGGTTAAAGAGCGCACACGAGAAATTGGTGTCCGCAAAGCGATGGGTGCTACTCAATCCATGATTTTAGGGCAGTTCCTAATGGAAGCAATCATGATTTGTTTCATTGGCGGATTAGTGGGGATGGGGTTCGCTACAGGATTAAGTATGGTAATTAACCAGTTTTTTCCTTCTGATATGCCGATCGGATTAGCCATTGGTGCAATCGTACTCAGTATTTTTGTCGGTATAGTTTCAGGGCTGGTTCCATCCTACCAGGCTGCACGACTTGATCCCATTGATGCTTTACGCTATGAATGATGGCTAAAAAATCCCATATAAAAAATACCATCAAAGAAAGTTTTCGAATGGCGATCGAGGCCATTCGCCAAAACAAACTCAGGTCAATCTTGACCCTGCTTGGAATCAGTATCGGGGTATTTTCAGTTATTGGCGTAATGACCGCCATTCGCACTTTGGAATCATCCGTGAATTCCCAGCTGGATATTTTTGGGACCAATACATTTATGATTCAAAAATCACCTGCTATACAAATTCATGGAGGGGGGGATAATGATAAAATCCGCAAGCGAAAAAATATTCGATATGCCCATTATGAGGAACTAAAACAAAGAGCGAAATTGCCACTCCAGGTTAGTGTTGTGGATCAGAGAGGCGAAAGAAATATTAAGTATAAAGATAAACGGTTA
>CAZSIH010000163.1:0-516 GCA_964606925.1 uncultured bacterium | reverse complement strand
GCACCAATACATTCATGGTCCAGAAATATCCCGCAATTCGAATACACGGCCCAGACAACAAGTATCGGAAACGAAAAAATATAGATTTTTTCCAATATGAAGAATTAAAACGCCGTGCCAAATTACCTCTAAGGGTAAGCGTTGCCGATCAAACAGGAGAGAGAAATATTCGCTACAAAGATAATGTGCTTAAAAAAACTGCAGAAGTTGTTGGTGTGGATGAATGGGGACTCCGCACGTATAAAACCTATTTAGCGGACGGTCGGAATTTTACGGAAGATGATATTCGTTTTTCTAGAAATATCACCATTTTAGGCCCCGACGTAGTAGATATCCTCTTCCCTTTTGAAGATCCTATTGGGAAAGTGATTCAAATCAAGGGATTGGACTATACCGTAATCGGTGTAACCGAAAGAAAAGGACAGGCCTTTGGTCAAAGTCAGGATTATTTTGCCCTAATTCCCATTTCACTTTATATACAAAGGTACTCAAGCCGCTGGACGTCTTTAGGCATCC
>CAZSIH010000162.1:0-2139 GCA_964606925.1 uncultured bacterium | reverse complement strand
CAGATCCTCCCGTACCACCCATGGTAAATGATGGTCGGATGATTACCGGAAATAGGATGTCTTCTATTATTTTATCAGCTTCATCAATGCTTTTGGCAAATCCTCCACGGGCGGTATCAATGCCAATTTCATCCATGGCAACTTTAAATTCTTCTCGATCTTCAGCTCTCTGAATAGCCTCTACATTGGCCCCAATAAGCTCCACATTGAATTTTTCCAGGATTCCATTCTCATGCAATGCCATGGCAGTATCCAATGCAGTTTGTCCGCCCACAGTTGGGAGCAATGCATCTGGACGTTCTTTTTTGATAATGGCTGCAACTGCTTCTAGAGTCACCGGTTCCAAATAAGTGGCATCAGCTAAGTTCCGATCAGTCATGATGGTAGCAGGATTTGAGTTTACCAGTATAATACGGAAACCTTCTTCTCTGAGTGCCCGACAAGCCTGAGTACCAGAGTAATCAAATTCACAGGCTTGACCAATTATGATAGGTCCTGCGCCAATGATAAGAATTGATTCTATGTCGGTTCTTTTAGGCAAGATTAAGCTTCAGGATTAAATTCAAAAATATTATTATAAGTCAACAGATGTAGCGGAATATTAGGGTATTTATCTTGAAAAAATTTATATTTATAAGGTTTATACAAATCTTCAGAAAATTTGACTTCATATGCCTGTTTGTCCTTTATGATAAAATCTACCTCCTGTTTTTTCTGTGTGCGCCAGTATTTGATGTCCCAATCCAGATCATATACATCATTAAAAAGACGAAACACATAGTTTTCAAATAATTCACCCCTGTCTTCCCGCAAAATGACCGGCTCAAAATTTCCGGCAAAAAAATTTCTCAGGCCTAAATCCTGAAAATAAACCTTTTTCATTTTCCGAATTTCGGTTACGACGCTTTTGTAAAAGGGACTGACCAGCGCAATATGGAATGACTTTCTCATCACATAGAGATAATGTTCAATGGTTGTATGTTCTATTTTTAGAGCTTTACAAATTGAATTTAAATTAAGCAAGCCGCCTGTTTGCCCGGCAATAATTTTTAAAATATTAAAATAAATTTCAGGATGACGCAGGTTTGCATCTTCAATGTCTTTTTTAATGTAGGACGACGCAAGTTCTTGCAGTAAATCTATTTTTCTAACAACTGAAGGTTCAATCACAACTTGTGGATATCCACCGAAAGTGAGATATTCGGATAAAAGAGACGCAAGCTCTTTTTCGTGTAAATTTTGTAAATATTCTAAATGTAAATCATCGGCAAATTTTTCATAACCCCTAAAATACAAATACTCCTTAAATCCCATTGTCGGTAATTCAAAAATTTTCTTTCGCCCAGCCAGTGAATCTGTGAACTTTTTATCAATGTAAAAACTGGACGATCCGCTTACAATAAGTTTTATTTGCGGGGCATATTCATCATAAAGGAGTTTCAAGAAATTGGATGGATTTTTTAAATATTGTATTTCATCAATGATAATGACAGCCTTCTCGTTTGCTTCGGGTAATTTTATGAATTGAAAGATGTTTTTGGGATGTTCATTAATGGGATTGAGAAATAATTCATCTTCTAGATTAAAAAAAATGATTGTTTCATCTTGTTTTGTTAATTGGTCTTGAACTTGTTTTAAAAGCGTCGTTTTCCCTGTTTGCCGCGCACCAATCAATAGTGTTATTTCTTTTTCTTTTGAATGATTCATCAAGTCATTAAGTATTTTTCTTGATTTCATATGAGTAAACTACTAATATTATTCCAAATAATAAAAGTACAATCATAAAATAATTCCGCATAATAGAAAATAAACACAAATAATATTCCAATTATACAAATTTATACTGGAATATTATTCCCTCTACAGCAGTAAAAAGTAAAATATTATTCCAAATTGAAGTTTTGCAGTGAGCGCCACTCACTCCTTAATCAATCCGCCAAATCCGTAGCAGATGCGGTATTTAGCAAGCTTGTGCCACAGGTCAGCCAAAAGCTTAAAAGGAAAAAGATACTTAACTTGATTCAACAAGAGTATTTTTTCCCATTGAATGAATAAACTCTTCAAATAAATAGCGGCTGTCATGCGGTCCCGGGCTGGACTCCGGATGATACTGCACTGAAAATGCGGGTAAATCGGTAC
>CAZSIH010000161.1:0-2151 GCA_964606925.1 uncultured bacterium | reverse complement strand
TCTTTTTTGTCACCGGCGGATTGGGTCCTACCCATGATGATATAACCAAAGAAGCCTTTTGTCAACTGCTTAATGATAAATTAATTTTCGACGAAGTTTATTATTCACAATTAAAGGAAAAATTTGATAAACGATTGGTAAAAATGCCGGAAAGTAACCGCAGCCAGGCGATGCTTTTGAAAAGAGCCTATTCCATTCCAAATAACACCGGTTCAGCGCTTGGTATGCACATTCTTGAAAAGAGAACTCATATTTTTATACTTCCAGGAGTCCCTCGAGAAATGAAAGAAATGGTCAGCAGCTATATTATTCCAAATTATATCGGGACAACGCCTGAGGAAAATTATCTCACAATAAAAACAGCTGGTGTAATGGAGAGCCGTCTTGCTGAATTAGTGAAAGAGTTAATGGTAAAAAATTCTGATTCATTCCGATTTGCCTTTCTACCCCATTATAATGGAGTTTCCTTCCGAATCAGAAAGTTAAGTGAAAAAAAAAATATTCAAGATGTTAAAAATGATTTTTTCACAGCAATGCAGCCTTATGCTTATGGTATAAATAACGACTCCTTGGAAGGAGTGCTTGGTGAAAAATTAAAAGATGAAAAACTCACTATCGCAGTTGCAGAATCTTGTACCGGTGGACTTATTGGGAAACGCCTGACAGATATAGCTAGCAGCTCCGAATATTTTTTAGGGAGTATCACTGCTTACAGTAATCAAATGAAAACTACCCTATTGAATGTATCAGAGGAAATTATAAATGAACACGGGGCGGTCAGTGAACAAACCGCTCTTGCAATGGCAACGGGGATTAAAAACAAAACAGAAGCGGATATAGGCTTAAGTACCACCGGAATTTCTGGACCCGGAGGCGGAACTGAAACAAAACCGCTGGGGTTAGTCTTTATTGGACTGGTAACACCGGAACAATCTATAGTTAAAAAATATAAATTCCCATTCGGGCGACAAATTCATCGTGAAATGACTACCACTGCTGCATTGAATATAACCCGATTATCCCTTGAAGGTTAGTTTAGAAAAACGTATTTTTATTGGCATTCCAATTAGCAGTAAAATCAAATCCATTCTGTCTTCCATTAAAACTTCAATTCATAGCAGCAGGGATATCATCAAATGGATACCTCCTGAAAATATACATTTGACCTTATCATTTCTGGGTAACATTTCTGAAAGGGAAATTTCAAATGTCATCCAATCTATTGAAAATGGAATTACATTTAAATTCTTTAAAATTAAAGTTGAAGGTTTAGGAGTTTTCCCTTCGACAAATTTCCCCAAAATATTATGGGTGGGCATTAGTAATGGTGTAGATGAACTAACATTATTACACCAGTTTATTGAAAAATCAGTCAGGGAATATAAATCTTTTAATAAAAAAGAAAAATTTATGCCCCATATCACCATAGCAAGGATTCGAAGATCACAGCGGAAAATTGATGTTTTACCTTTTTTGAATACCGTATATTCCCCGATAGAATTAGATATTAATTCTATTTGTTTGTATGAAAGTCTATTGTCTCCCGAGGGTGTACAATACAAGGTACTAACCGAGTTCCAATTAAACTAAAAAAGAAAGGAAAATTCCAATGGAAGTTCAACAGAAAGAAAAAACTTTAGATTTAGCAATTTCACAAATTGAAAAACAATTTGGACAGGGGTCCATTATGCGTATGGGGGAAGATACTATTGTTAAAATTGATGGTATTTCAACCGGGTCAATTTCCTTGGATGCAGCCATTGGAATTGGGGGTATCCCACGGGGTAGAGTAATAGAAATTTATGGACCAGAATCTTCTGGTAAAACCACGTTGACCCTGCATATTGTAGCTGAAGCTCAAAAAGCCGGCGGCTATGCAGCATTCATAGATGCGGAACATGCTATGGATCCGGAATATGCCAAAAAACTGGGGGTTGATACAGATAATTTACTCATTTCCCAGCCTGACACGGGGGAACAGGCTCTGGATATCACTGAAACTTTGGTGAGAAGCGGAGCCTTAGATGTGATTGTTATTGATTCGGTTGCAGCCTTGGTTCCAAAAGCAGAGTTAGATGGAGATATGGGTGATACCCACGTTGGTCTTCAGGCACGGCTCATGTCACAGGCATTACGAAAACTCACAGGTAC
>CAZSIH010000160.1:0-2203 GCA_964606925.1 uncultured bacterium | reverse complement strand
GTTGAATGGAAAAATTGAATAAAACAATAACCACACTAAAACAAACCCCATCATCTCCTGTAAGTAACCCCCACTAATCCTTCACAGTCAGACACCCTGCCAAAACCCTCATTCTTTTAAAATCTACCAAATTGTGAAACATGTCCGGTTCTCACAAACCCTTGTCACCTGCTAGGTACATTACGGACATGCTGTATTTGGTAGGTATTTTACAAGCAAGAATCCATTTAAATAGGTAAATTCTTCTTTGAATTGCCTTGAGGTGTTTAACTAATCCATGAGACACTTCCAAAACTATGAAATTCTTTGACACACAAACATTTGTGGATACTTATGAATATTAGTTTATCTAAAATAAAGATTTAATTATGCCAAAAATTGCTCTAATCGGTGCTGGAAGCACTATTTTCGCCAAACGCCTGATCGGTGACATTTTGCTCACTCCGGAGCTTGCCGGAGATACACAAATTGCTCTGCATGATATTGATGAGGATAGGCTCCGCACTTCAGAGATTGTCACTAGAAGAATTGCAGAAAAACTTGGATTAAATACGTTGGTTTTTGCATCCACAGATCGTCGGAAAGTTTTGGTTGGAGCTGATTACGTTATATTTATGATGCAGGTAGGTGGCTATAAACCCTCTACGATAATTGATTTTGAGATCCCAAAGAAATACGGACTGCGTCAAACTATCGCAGATACACTAGGAGTTGGAGGAATAATGCGTGCCCTTAGAACCATCCCGGTGATCAGGGATATCCTCAGGGATATGGAAGGAGTTTGTCCTCGCGCAATTCTGCTAAATTATGTCAACCCGATGGCGATGCTATGTATGGCGATTAATCAAATAGCACCGGGAATCAATATGGTAGGTCTCTGTCACAGTGTTCAGGGTACCGCAGAACAGTTGGCAAAGGATCTCAATGAAAATGTCTCTGATATAGAATATTTTTGTGTAGGAATTAATCATATGTCTTTTTATCTGCGTTTTGAAAAAAAACTCAATGGGTTAAACGAAGATCTGTATCCTCGACTCAGGGAAATTGCAGAGAAGAAGTCAGTGCCCGAAGACAATCGGGTACGATACGAAATGCTCAAACGACTAGGTTTTTTCGTTACTGAATCAAGTGAACATTTCTCGGAATACACTCCCTGGTTCATCAAAAGAGACCGACCAGATCTGATTGATGAATTTAATATTCCTCTGGATGAGTATATCACAAGGTGTGAAAAACAGATTTCAGAATGGGATGAACAGAGAATCAATCTTGAAAATAAAAACCAGTCAATTGAGGTTTGCCAGAGTCATGAATATGCAGCTTCGATTATTAATGGATTGGAGAACGACAAGGAGGTGACCATCAACGGCAATGTCTCAAATGACGGATTGATTGATAATCTGCCTGGCAATATTTCTGTTGAGGTACCATGTATCATCAATAGAAACGGCATTCAGCCTGTTAAGGTTGGAATTATCCCTACGCATTTAGCGGCATTAATGATGACAAATATTAATGTCCAGCAATTGACTGTTGAAGCGGCCCTTTCTGGGGAAAAAAAGCATGTTTATCATGCAGCTATGCTTGATCCACACACTGCAGCAGAATTGTCTGTAGATGAGATATGGCATCTTGTTGACGATCTTTTGGAAGCACATGGGGGAATGATTCCAAAATTAAACTGAAAAAATTGTAGTAAACAAAAATAAATTTTGAAAAAAAGTTTACATATATTAAATTGCATGTTATCTTGGGAATACTTTGGTGGGAATGAGCTTATCAAAGTGAGAGCTTTGGGACCAATTATGTTGAATTGCTTTCATGGCAAAATTAATTTTTGACTATAGAAAAATTTTAATAAAATTACATATAAAAAACGTGAAATTAGGGAATCCTAAAAATTTGATTGGATCAATTGTGCTCGTTATTTTGAACCTAGAGCAGATGATCTTGTTTCAGAGAATTTAGAACGTAATTATTTGAAGATTTCTATTGTGTTTTTTCTTGGTCTTAATCTAAAGGAGTAAAAAATGAAATATTTAGTCTTAATAGTTACCGCATTGCTGTTTGTCACGACAGCAATGGCAGGTACAATTAAAGTTACAAACAACAGTTCAAATCCAGATATCCATAAGCTCTGGAAAGAGCGAATCATTCCGATGTTTGAAAAGGAAAATCCTGGCATCAAGGTTAAAATGACTAT
>CAZSIH010000159.1:0-2388 GCA_964606925.1 uncultured bacterium | reverse complement strand
CAGCCAAAATGGTAATGGAAACGGTGGCAACATTGCTGGTCAATTCTCCATCAGAAACATGATAGGTAAAGCTGTCATCGCCAAAATAATTTGCGTTCGGAGCATAAGTGAGAACAGGTGGATCTCCGGTAATTGTTCCATTTGCCGGGTTGGATAAAACTTCATAAGTGATGGGATCTCCATCCGGATCACTTCCGGACAAAATAACAGCAGTGCTCCCATCTTCATTTGTCTCCACAGTTATGTCATCTGCTGTGGGAGGTTCATTTTCGGACGGAATTGCATAAGCATTGGGAGTTACATTTAATTTAAGGGTGGTGACTGCAGGATTAAAAACAGACAGAACAGGATGAGAAGGATCGGATGTATCTATGGATGCAAAAGCACCACTCACCGTTCCGGAACCGTCCACCATATTGATATTGATAAAAATTCCACCAAATGCATCCGTTAATGTGACCGAAGACATGGCATCTGAAAAACCCTCAACATCCCAACCGATGGTAATGAGATTGTCTGATGCGTATTGTAAAGCAATGTCATAAATATGTTCATTGAGATCATCAAATGCACCATTTAAAATCTGGGTGTAATAACGATCACCGTCCCACATTAATGCGGCATCAAAAGCAGGAGGAGGAGGTGCAGGTGGAGCATACATATCCACATCAGAATCATAGCCGTCTGTTGCATCAGGTGAAAAACCGAAGGTCAAGTCATAGTCAGAACCGGAACCGGAAGCAGTTAGCGAAAATGAAAAATCAGGATCAATTTCAGGAGGACCGGTTGTAAAATCATATACATTGGCAACACCACCACAACCAACCATGGGAGCTCCATTGTTGTTGTACCAGCAATCAAATCCATCGGGATAATCAAAAATCATATCCGAGGTAAAATCCCACAGTTTCAGATAAAAGTTTTCTCCGCCATTCATTCCCTCATCTAAATCCGGTGTCGTTCCGTCATCTCCGTAAATAGTGAGATTGATATAGGCAATACCTCCATCCACAATCACTTCGTTTGCCCCGGCTATATTTCCATCTTCGTCAAACGCCGCAATCCAATCACCCAATTCTGCAGACAGTTCATCTATGGTTGCCTGTCCCTGAAACACTCCGGATAAATTGGTAGGATTCACCGTTCCTGCCCAGGGACTGTCACCGGGAGGAGTCGCAACGGGGAAATCGTACACAGTATTTGCATCACCGCATCCTGTCATGGGAGCACCGTTGTTATTAAACCAGCAGTCGAATCCTTCAGGATATTCCGTCACTGCATCCATGGAAGAATCCCATAGCTTTAAATAAAAATTTTCTCCGGCATTGATCCCTTCATCCACATCCGTTGAGGTTCCATCGTCTCCGTAAATAGTGAGATTAATGTAGGCTAATCCCCCATCGATAATTAATTCACTTGCACCGGCACAATTCCCATCTTCATCAAATGCCGCAACCCAATCTCCTGCTTCTGCAGGATCACCGTCAATCGTTGCCTGTCCCTGAAATACTCCGGAAGTATTTGTAGGATTTACCAGGTCCTGAAAAGGATTCTGGGCGGAAATGATTCCGGTTACTAAAATAAAATGTAAAATTTTCAATAATGATCTATCCATCTTGACTTTTTTTCCTTAGAAATGATTTAAATATTTATGAAATGAGTCATCAGATTTACCCCAATTAAATTGACAATTCGTCATCCTTTTAAGAACTTCTTTCAGTATGTACAATATTATCTTTCAACTTTTCCTGCGAACACCCATTTTGGACATTTGATAATTAGACAATGCTTATAGACAAAATATTCCCCTAAATATCAAACTTTGGATGGAACCTCCGAGTATAGGATTTCCATCGTAAACTGTTAAAAATATGGAGCGGAAAATTAGCTGTATTTAGGAAAAAACCAACGATAAAAAATAAATAAATTTTATCTTAATTAATTCAGAACCAACCATCTCCATCCACCAAATGGTAGATTACTCCTGATAAATAAATCTGCGTTGGCACTTCGATTCACAGGTTTTCCTCACTTTAGTAAAACCATCTTCTTTGTTTTGATAAAATCACCGGCATTAATTTGGTAAATGTACACTCCGGCTCCTACAGGCCTACCCATTCTATCTGTTCCATCCCATAGGACTGATTTGAAACCTAGATTCTGAGTGGTGTTCACGAGTTGGGTTATCTTCCTACCAAGTATGTCGAAGATTGTAAGTGTAACAAAGGATTGCTCAGGCAGATCGTAGCGGAGCGTCGTGATTGGGTTGAAGGGATTTGGATAATTCTGGTGGAGAGCATAGGTATCAGGAACCGGGTTTGTTGTTGTTTTTATAAGGAAAAAAGACCCTCCTTTTTCAATTGGAGTTAATTGTCCTGTTCCGGTGAG
>CAZSIH010000158.1:0-2401 GCA_964606925.1 uncultured bacterium | reverse complement strand
GTACAAGCATGACAGCCAATACACTTCCTGTTATCTATGACAAATCCGTAATTCAAGCTATCACTATTGTACTGTGTATTCTACAGCAGCACATTCATTTTTACCAAGATCCATGGTTTCGGCTTCTTCCAAATCTACATCTAGCCAGCCTGAATTCACTTTCCGAATTTCTGCATAAACTTCAGGTTGTTTACTCATGTTATCTTTAATGAATTGAATAAATCTATCGGGAGAATCTACCTCATAAACACTGGAATTGTATTTCTTGACTTCAGCTAATTTTTTCATAATAACCAAATCATCATTCGCTTCTGTCCAATCCACAAAATGCCCCGGTAAAACGTTTAAGTTTTTATCAAGGTTTTGCACTTTATTTGTGAGTGTATCGAAAAGCAATGTTGACCATTCTTCAACTTTTCCACCCAAATCAGGGCGACCAATTGAGTGAATGAAAACGGTATCACCGGAAATAAAATATTTATCGTCAATGATAAAACTTGTGCTTCCCGGTGTGTGCCCTGGAGTATGAATAATTTTTATTCCAGGACCATTTATTCCCATTTTGATTGTGTCGCCATCTGTCACCCGGGTGTATTTAAATAATGCTTCACCGAAATCACCATCATGAGCCAGAATGTCAGCACCAGTTGCATTAGCAATCTTTTGTGAACCGCTGATGTAATCCGCTTGAAGGTGTGTTTCAAAGGTACGAACAATTTTTGCCTGATGGTTATTTGCAAAGGATTGGTAGAATTCATAATTTCGACTGGGGTCAAAAATAATCATTTCGCCTTTGTAAAGCAGTCCATAATTACAGGATGCTTTCCCCGGGCGGATGAATTGGTAAAGTGCATAATCATCTGATTCTGGATTGATCTTTTTTGGTACAAGCAAATTACCCCAAGTCTTTATTCCACCTTTCAAAAATGACACATCTTCAAACCCATGATTTACCAGAATTTCACTCACATATTGAGCGGACCCTTCTTTAGCACAAACGACCTTGACCGGTTTTTCTTTAGATACTTTTGAAATTGATTCATCTTCTGCCTCCATGAAATCAAAATAGGGAACATTCACCATGTCAAATGGAAAGGGGCCTTCCACATTAAACCGTCCAAAGTCTTCTTCATTTCGCACATCCAAAATAAGGAAATCTCCTTTAGTTGAAATGTAATCAAATAGAACTTCAGCAGAAAATGAATGTGAAATAGACGCAACCAATTATTGATTAATTATAGAAAATTGTTTTTAAGCTTTTTTGATGAAATAAACAAACTCGCCACCTTCATCTTCCATCCCTAACACTTCATTTCCCATTCGCTTTCCCCATGCAGTAATATCATTTTTCGATCCGGGATCGGTAGATATCATTTTGAGCACTTCACCGCTTGACATCCCATCCATGGTTTTTTTTGTTTTCAAAACCGGAAGCGGACAATTCAACCCCCTGCAGTCCAATTCCTGATCGAATTTCATATCACCCAAATTCGTTTTCTCCTTTTAATTAGCTGTTTCATTAATTAGTTTAAAATGCGAAAAAATTCCAATGGAAATATTTAATTTCCATTTAATATTTATCACTTAATTTAGTTTAATACTGATACTATTTTTACGATGAGAATTTAATTAATGATTTTGGCTACAGCATTTTTACTAATCGGCGGAAAAAGTGAACGCTTTGGTTCGCCTAAATGGAAAGCTGTTTTTGATGGAAAAACTGTGCTGGATCGTATTTGGGGTTCCTGTACGGAATTTGAAAACAGATATGTTGTTGGAAAAGAAAAACATGCTTATTTAAATAAACCATTCATTCAGGATGAATTGAAACTTAATGCACCAATCAATGGACTTTATACTGCACTCAAAAATACAAAGACTGATTGGAATTTCCTGCTTTCCTGTGATTTACCATTATTTGAATCAGATATATTTTTAAAACTTTTGGAATCAAAGTCAGAAAATTGTGATGCTGTAATTCCCATAGCCAATGACAAAATGCAGGTTACATGTGGTTTTTACCATAAACGGATTTTACCTACTTTGGATTCTGAAATTCAAAGAGAAAACTTCGGTTTATTCAACTTACTTGAAAAATTAAATACTGCTTATGTAAAATTTGGGGAGGATGATCGTTTTTTAAATATGAATACCCCAGAAGATCATGAAGCAATTTCTGACCTTTTTATTTATTGAATTATGTACCTACATTGAAATTGAATTTAACGATGAAAATAAGAAGTGGAAGTGGTTGGATGAAAAGGACTGATTTATGGGTTTTCCCCACAATACACCGGTTAAAACACAGTGAGAACTTAACCCGCTAAACGCAATTATTGTGTTTAGCAAGACGTTAGCAAATATTATTAACAATAATGAATAAAATTTTATCGACTTTCTT
>CAZSIH010000157.1:0-2419 GCA_964606925.1 uncultured bacterium | reverse complement strand
GCAGTTATGTCTTCTGCCATGCCGTAAATACGTCTTGAGTGTGATTCTAAATATTCACACCAATCAGCTGCCATTTGTGCTGCTGATAATGAAACCGGACTTGATGACATGCCGTCTGCAATATCGATCAAATGAAACTGAAGTGCTAGACTAGGCATAAGAGAACGATATTTACCAAAATGTTCACGAATTACAGGAGAGTCATCATGGTTACTTAATTTTTCTTGCAGTTCATGCAACCATGATATAAACAATTCTTGTGCTTCTTCTGAGAATCTCATGTAGGGAATTTTGTTATCCTCTGTGATACAACCTTCGAGATTTCTGAAATCCATATTTGCTATTTCCTTAAAACAATTGAATGCTCTTCTAGCTGCAGCATTATTTGGTGATTTGTCGATGTATTCCCAGTTGTCAGAGTCAGGATAAAGCATGATTTGGAAGCGTTGTATAAACCCACTATTTTTTGTGTCAGATTTAGTTTGTCGGATATGTGGGATTATTCTTGTAGGTTGAATTGTCCCAAAAATTGATTCACAAATTAATTCTGAGCGGACAGTCCCTCTCCCTATCCTGTCGAGTGTGTAACTCCCATCACCAGCCCATCCCTCAATATGAAAATCCTCATCTTCATCATGACCATCTTTTTTCATTTTCATTAGAAAACCGTTTAGTTCGTCACGGAAAATGAATATCCCCTGTGGATTCTCACTCAACATATCTTGGAGTTTTTCAATTGTAGTGTCCTGTGTTTGGTAACGTCTCAATATTGGTTTCTTTGGAGGATTGGACTCTAGTTTATCAAGCTCATTTTGTGCAGAAGAAAAATCAGTAGTTTTATTTTTTTTGAGTGCTGTTTTCATCCTTTCTTCACAGACTTTTATCTTCATTTCAAATATTCGAAACTCCTTCTCATATTGGGAATGATCTTCTTCAAATTTTTTGAAGGACTCTGTTTCCAATTTTTTCATAGGTAGTAAGACCTCTTTGACTGGTGGACTTTTGAGTTGAGATGGTTTCTGAATTAGGCCACCCCAAAGGTTTGGCACTACCCGCCAAGAATCTTTTTTTTTGGGGTATATCGAAATCCGTGTACCAATAATGCTTGACATCACGACAATACAAGCACCTGTTGGGAAGTCTAGGGGGACTTGCGTCCGGTGTGCTATATCTACAAGCCAGTCTCTTAGTGGAGTGGGTAATAATTCTGGCTCCAATTTTTTAACGGGTAACAATTCAGGAGAAATTTCTTGTGGCTCTTGCCAAATCTCATTAACGCTATTCAAAATTTTTAACCGATCTCCAAGTTCTAGATCGGCAAGAGATGTGTTCAATGAGTTTGGATCCCATTGGGGAGCACTAGTAACAAGTATCTCGAATGCCTTTTTATCGTTATCAGGGACATTTAACCAATCAGAAAAGTCTCCTTTCTCAGAAATGCCTGGAAGCTCCAACCATCTTACCGACTCAGCAACCTTTGAGATCATAGAAGCAATATCGTGCATCCCTTTTCGTCCAGCAGAGTCATTGTCTGGTAAACATATAACTTTTGCCTCTTGGAACCATTTTGAATACTCTTCACGCCATTTCCCAGCACCTCCATCAAAAGTAGTTGCAACCAATCCAAAATCTTTAGCATTGTCACAATCTTTTTCACCCTCCAGAAGAATAATGTCCCTACCTTC
Source organism: uncultured bacterium (assembly GCA_964606925.1). Lineage (GTDB taxonomy): Bacteria > Fidelibacterota > Marinisomatia > Marinisomatales > AB-629-J13 > AB-629-J13. Next base: position 734 of record CAZSIH010000157.1, on the reverse strand, counting down.
TTTTATTCCAGCTAACATATGTGGCAATCGATAGGGTACTCTTGCAACACCTTCCAAAGTCCACTCACCATCTGGTCTTTGTGGTCTAAAATCTTTTGGATCAAAACGGACAACGTCAAAAGCATGTTCGCCATCCTTGTCTTCATAACGATATCTGGCAACTATTTTGGGAATGCTTGTCTCTTTAGAGGCAAAGAATTGACTTTGCTCCATTCCCAAAACAGAAACAATGTTATCAAATGAACATCCTGCCTGACACTTAACTAAAATTTTTCCACTAGTACAGGATGCGCTGAGACTTGGGTTTTTATCGTTGTGGGAGGGGCAAAGTGCTGTAATGCCATTCTTATTATGTTTGACTTGCTCAAGTTTTGAGCAAAACAATTCCCAGTTTTCATTTAGCGTGTTCATAAATGATCCTTTAATTAGAACACCACCAAAACTAAGTATTAGCTTGCAAAATCAGTTTTATAAAGTGATAATGGTTACTGAAACTTTGCTAGGTGCTGTTTCAAATTTGGCCTGCGTTATCTTCAACCAGATTGCGTGGGCCTTGTTGTTTTAAATGGTAACTCGATCCTGAATTCTTGATTCTATCCACTGATCTACTTCTTCCTCAATCCATGCGATCGCACGGCTGTCAAATTCATTAGGATCTTTGGGAGGTCCTCCCAATTTTAAACTTTTGGGGAATGATCCATCTTCCATTTTTCGATATATCGAAGTCCTGCCGT
>CAZSIH010000156.1:0-2441 GCA_964606925.1 uncultured bacterium | reverse complement strand
GAAGAAAACGGAGGGGATTATTCTCCAAAATATTCTCCCGAAGGGACTCAAATTGTTTTCGAGGCAAACCGGGATGGAAACAGTGAAATTTACATCATGGATGTGACCGGAGAAAACCAGACAAATGTGTCAAATAATCCGGAAATTGATCAGTTTCCCCAATTTTCCCCGGATGGAACAAAAATTATTTTTGTATCTGACCGGGATGAAAACTTTGAAGTTTACAGCATGGACTTAAATGGTGAAAATACCACCAATGTAACCAATGACCCTGCTGACGATCTGATGCCGCATTATTCTCCGAATGGTGATCAAATTGTCTTTGTGTCCAACCGGGATGGAAATGAGGAAATTTATATTATGGATGGGAACGGTGAAAATCAAACGAATCTGACTTTAAATGACGGGAGCGATTTAGATCCCGGGTTTTCCCCGGATGGTTCAACCATCGTCTTTATTTCCAACAGGGAGGGAAATTATGGTATTTACACCATGGATTTAAACGGAGCAAACCTTACCTATTTATCAACCAATACGGAGGGAGATTTCTCTCCCGATTTTTCTCATGACGGGACAACAATTGTGTATCAATCATATATCAATGATAATTACGAGATATTTCTGATGAATTCGGACGGAACAGATCAAATAAATTTGACCAATGACATGGGTAGTGATAAGGAACCTCGATTTCAACCTTACGTTGTTCATGATTCGGTTGAGGTTGATTTCATGGAGGATTGGAATCTGGTTAGTTTGCCGTTGGGTGTTGAAAACCAAGGATTTGTATTTTTGTTTCCTGAATCCATTGAGGGGACTCTTTTTTCTTTCGATTCAACTTATGCACAACAGGAAGAATTAGAATTTGGACGTGGATATTGGCTCCGTTTTACTTCTTCCGGGAATGTATTGTTCACCGGAGTAGTCATTGATGAATGGATTGTAGAGGTGAACGAAGGGTGGAATTTAATTGGCAGTATTTCTTATCCTGTTGACATTGATGATTTATTAGCTGAAAATGAATTGATCATCCCCGGTACGATTTATGAATTTAACGACTCTTACGAAAATGCTGAGTCTCTTCTTCCAGGGAAGAGTTATTGGATCCGCACAGTTCAGAATGGGTTTATTACACTCTCATTCCAAAACCAATAAATTCGCATGGAATATTTTCATATAATCCCTTGTCAAATGGATAATAATATTCAATTATTTTAATAAACAAATTTGAATTCAGAGATTGAAAATTAATTCAATCTAAAGTAAGTTACTTTGCTTTATAATTCAAAATATAAGGAAATGAAACAATGAAAAAACTATCAATCACTCGTTTTTTAAGTATAATCTTTCTTACTACAAGTTTATTTGCAACTCAATATTGGGTTACTGTAGAAGTATTTACTGAAACGTGGTGACCATACTGTCCTGACGCCCGTGCCGGCGTTCAAGAATTATATAACAATCAGCCTTATGTCATTCCCTTGATATGGCAGGGAAACAGCGAATATGAAAGCCCGGGTTATGGGATGAGAGCAAACCAATATGACGTATCGGGAATTCCCCATGTCGAGTTTGGAGGTACCCTTTCCAGTATTGGTGGCGGTGGAGACATGTATCCCACATATTTGAACAAATATAACCAGTTGATTAATTATAACAGTCCTCTGGCTATAAACTTATCTACTGCAGTGATCGGGGAAGAATTGGTCACACAAGCAGATATTGAAGTCACCGGGAATATTTCAACTGTCAGTAACAAGGTATTGTTCATATTGATTCGACATCAGGATAATGATTATTTTGCTTCTGTCGTGAGTTATGATGAATCCTCTTTCAATCTTATTAATACGGGGGAAACTGGTCAATTTGAAAATTCAGTTGACCTTGATCCAGATTGGGATATTGAATCCCTCCAATCAGTCGTATTGGTTCAATCCTGGAATAATGACCAGATCATTCAGGGCTCCATGATGGGTATATCACTGGATAATATGTTCGCATTGAATTGCGGGTTTGACGGCATCCTTTCCGATAATGATGGAGATGGGATTATTAATCCCGGCGAATCCGCAACCGTACTTTTATCTATTAGTAACGAGAGTTTGCTGATTGAAGCAGAAAATGTAGTAGGAACCCTGTCAACCGAGAATGAATTTGTGACGATTCATCAGCAGGATATTCAGGTGGAAGGTTTCATTGACAACCAGGATGGTGTATGGTTTGAAATTGACATGGATTTTGAAATGGCAATTTCTTTAGGTGTGGTGCCCTTTACTTTTTCGGTCACCGCAGATTATGTGGATATTTATGGAAATCCCGGAGAATTTTCCAGAGATTATGAATTGGTATTAGATGTGAGTTTATTTCAGAAAAATTGGCCTTTATTAACCATCAACCAGATCGAGTCATCTCCGGCGATACTGGACATTGACAATGACGGA
>CAZSIH010000155.1:0-2511 GCA_964606925.1 uncultured bacterium | reverse complement strand
TTTGCTCATCAAGTATTTCGTCCAATACATGATTCACTGGAAGACAGGGAATGCACCCTACATTTGTGAATACTTCTCCCAAAACCACTTGACGAACAGTTGTTTCTACCACTAAATAAACTTCATAAATCTCACCTTCATAGTTCAATGAAAATAATACTCTTTGGCTCCCGGGTTTCATACCGGTAAAAACCAAATTTTGGTTATTTTCATTTCTCCATATAAAAGATGTAATACCCTCTTCAGAAGCCAGATAAATTGAATCTGGTTCAAACTCCCCGATAGAATCAAAATATACTGCAGGATTAACGATAATTTCCTCTCCCACTCTAGCAAAAACAGGGAATCCTTCCAGCACAATAAAGTTTAAATAAATTATATGATTTTTATCTGAATTACTAAATTGTGCAGTAATTGTTGTAGAACCAAAATCCTTTCCAATCACTGTAAACATTGACTCATTTTGAGTTATTGAAACAATATTTGTGTCACCCAATTCTATTATTGAGAACATTCCATTTTGGGAATTTTCATAGATGAGAGATTCAACAGGAATATTTAAGGTGTCTCCCGGTTGCAAATACTCTTTTTTTACGGATTCATCAGCAGGAGGTTCATTAGCTTCCGGAATCAATTCGCATCCCAGAATGATAAACAAAATGCTGGTCCAAAGTAAATGAGTTTTCATAATCGTACTTCCAGCATCATTCGAACACCGTCAAACGGACTGATATATCTGCATACACCACCGGTACAGCGAATCCCTCCTTTTTCGGTACCGTAGGAGGTGCGAATTGTTAAAATGGGAGATGGTTTGTAAGATATTTCTCCACTGACCCATTGAGTATTTCCCAAAATAGCAGGATCGGAAGTAAGATCTGTAATAAGAGCAAATGACAATTTTCGTTTCCAATCCACCGATAAAATATATTGTTGATTCACATATTCATTTCCGCTCTTAAATGCTTTCTGTGCTCCGATTGATCCTCCAAGGACAAAATCACCCACGACTCTTGAAAAATAAGCAGGGATAAACGTATAATATTTCTCTTTCGTAATTCCATCCACAGAAAATTCAGTATAACCGCTGATCATGCGGGTTTGTAATAGATATCCGGAATACTCCAATTCAAGATATAATTCCTGAAACGGATAATGACTGATTTCCATGGAGGGAAAATAAGAATCGCCATTTTCCCCATCAACTGAAGTCCTGCTTGCCTGGGCGTAAATCCCGGTTAAATAAAAATCACCACCAAGATTTTTTCTGTAATCTATATTAAATCCCGCTTCGTCACCATAATCCACAACGTGGGTGAGATTTGCCAATAATCCAACATCATGCTGGCGGAGTGACGTAGGACCTAAATGAAACGGCATTGATTTTGATGCCATTCGATTGTAATTAATTTTATTTTCAACAGATTCAATTCCATTCCGGTACAATTTATATTCAAATGTCAGGGTGGACTGATCAGGCAAATTCCCAACCATTTGTGAATAAAATACACTTCCTGTTTCCTCAGAAATAGATTCAACTGTTTTTAATAATGTACCGTTAAAATCCTGTTCAACCAGAGGGAGGTCGTACCATTTTTTCAATGATCCATATTCAAGAGTCCATTCCCAATTCTCACGAAACAAAGTGTAGGTAAATCCGGCATTTAAAATAAAAGCTTCCTGCTCAGGGAAATCAACATCTGTGGATGACAGAGTTTCAGTATTCAATTTTTCAATTCTGACCGGAGACCGAAATTTTGATCCTGTTATATATCCTGCGCTGTTCCAATTTCCGTTGTCCGGAAAATAATTGACCTGAATTCCACCTACATCAAAATTACTGAATAGATCCGGTGTCCTGTTCACTGAAGGGGAAAAGGAAGAAAATTCAGATCGTGTCCCGAATAAAGTCATCATTTGGAATTGGTCATTCAATTCAATATCCAGTCGGAGTCCAAAAGGGCGATTGTCAAAAGCCAGTGATTTATCTTCGAAAAAATTAAATGCCAACCCGTTACCAAATACAGCAATTATATGTCCTGCATCCAGCGACCATGAATCACGGATGACATTCAAAGATAAGGTACGGATTCCGGAAAATTTTACTCCATATTCAGGAGGTTCGTTGTAGGCAAATTCCGTGTTAAGATTCCAGGATGATCCCTGAAAATTTACCGTGAGGTAATTTTCAAGGTATGTGAATTGATCTTCGATTTGAACACTTTCACCGTAGCGGGAATATATGCCGCCATTGATAGTAACTGCCATCAGGGATGTTCCTATCCCTAACAGACAGAAAAGTGTGAATTTACAATAGTATTGAATTATTCTTATTATTCTGGTATTATTACAGATGTTGAATCGGCAGTTTCACTTGCTTTCAGATCAAGCGCTTCAACAATTACCGCTTCTATTTCCTTTTCGTCCCCGGGGATATAACCGCTATGTTCCCACAGAATTTTTCCCTCGGGAGATACTAATAATGAAAAAGGTAAGGCTTCTGAATTGAAT
>CAZSIH010000154.1:0-2580 GCA_964606925.1 uncultured bacterium | reverse complement strand
AAATCCGCTACAAAAAAACTCCTGCTGTCATCCCTGACTTGATCAGGGATCCAGTTATTTTCTGTAGTTGTTCATTATTTGGATTCCAACTACGATTGTCCATTGGATTCCTTCCTTCTAGGGAACGACAATGTAACATAACCCTAATTGTGACATAAATCACTTCAACAATATTTTCAACTTTATTCCTTGTATAAAATTATCATACTTTTTTATATTCGGCCGCAAATATTATTCCCCCCCTCAATAAATAGGAGACTAAAATGAAACAAATAGCAATTCTTTTTACGGTTCTTTCTACCCTCTTTGCCACCACCATCAATATACCTGCAGACTATTCCACCATTCAGGAAGGAATTGATGCATCCGTTGACGGTGACACTGTCCTTGTTGCGCAGGGGACCTACTACGAAAATTTAATTTTGGAAAAAAATATCGTGCTGGCAAGCCATGCACTATTTGAAGACCTCGATTCTGACTGGATAATCAATGAAAATATTACCGGGACCATAATCAGCGGTGCACAAGAACCCAGCGATCCCAAAAAGGGAAGTTGTTTAATTATCCGACATGATTATATGAATATTCATCCGGAGATCATTGGGTTAACATTCCAGGATGGGACCGGAACAGATATGAGGGTTGAAACCTGCGGTCCAATGCAAGTTGAAAGATCCGGTGGCGCTATCCTTATATATAAAGCGTATCCAACGATAAATTTCAATCGATTCATTGACAACGGTCACGGTTCTGATAATGAACGTGCCGGCAAGGGTGTCAGAGCTGGAGGAGCAATGGGTCATTACTCCGATGATGGAGTTGAGTTTGATGAAGATAGAGGTTCTAACAGCAGGAATAATAATTCGACACAAGAACCTTATTTTCTTGATTTTGCCAATTTGAAAACTATTGGAAATGGGATAAATCCGCAAAAGACAATGAAAAACAAACCCGCAAAGGATGGCTCCACTATTCATGAATTGGATGAAATTCGTTCATCACGTGACCTTGATCATATTCCGGGAGATGGAACCAGGGGTGGTGTGGACATATATATGTATGATTCCTATGGCGATGGATGGAATGGGAACGTGCTTACCATTGATGGAGAAAATAGTTATACCATTTCAACGGGTGACTATGCTTCAGCCTTCTTATCCCTTGAAGACGGAGAGCATTCTGTTACCTGTGGGGGAGGCACATGGCAAAGCGAAGTGTCATGGGAAATTTTTGACGCCGCCGATGGTTCGTTACTTGTCTCCGGTGGTGCTCCCTATGACGGAGGATTTTTGTTGGGTGGCGCTGGTATCCCCGATCCACCTGATATCTTAGACATTACAAATAATTATTTTGAAGGTAATACCAGTGGTGACGGCGAAAATTTTTATTCCCATGGTTATGAGGGCACCATAGACGTGAGTAACAGCATTTTTGAAAATATTGACTGTGAATCAAATAAAGTAAATGATTTTGTACTTCAATCCATAGAAGATGAAGCAGGATTTCTTCAAGATGATATTACCGGAAATTGCATAGAATCAAATTCCTTTTATGTTTCCAGTTCCGGAGATGACAACAATACCGGCACAGAATCAGAACCACTTAAAACGATCGGTCATGCCCTCACTCTTGTGAGAGAAGGTGAAACGGTTACAACCATAAACCTTGCATCAGGTACCTACTCACCATCATTAAATAGTGAACAATTTCCCATTGTAATTCCCAACAATGTTCACTTGATAGGAGCCGGGAGTGAGTCCACTATAATTGATGCTGAAGCAGATTCAGACAATGAAGCGGCTACCCTGATCATAAAAGAAGTTGAGAACGTAAGAGTAGCTGATTTGACCTTAACCGGTGGTAATTCTGAAAGCCATGGGTGTGCAGGAGGCGGAGGACTCGCTATCGTTGCTGAGGATATGTTCAACCTTTTTGAAGGTGATGGTGGGACTGGAGTAGATGCTATTACAACCCCGGTAATTGAAAATGTGATCATCGAAGGAAATCACTCTTCCAATGGTGGCGGATTGTCTTTTTTTAGAACACATGGTGCCGTGCTGAACAATGTCATCATAAGAAACAATACATCAGCCTCTTTTGGCGGAGGTGTTTTCTCATATGGAGGTGGGCTTACAATGACAAATGTAACCGTTACCGGAAATGTGAATGGCGATGCACAAGGCGGTGGGATGATGTTAGCCGGTACTGAGGGCACACTTGATAACATGACCATAACAAATAATACTTCAAATGGGCATGGTGGCGGAATATGGACCAATGGATCAAGTTCAACCTGGACCATGACAAACTCTTTGATTAGCGGAAACCATGCTGATCAGTTGGGTGGTGGGATTACTTTTGCATGGTCACACCCAACCGTTATTAATACCGTAATTAGTGACAATAGTTCATACTGGGGTGGAGGAGGAGTTAGTGGAATTAATTCTGGTTTTACTTTAGAGGGAACAACAATCAGTGATAATTGGACATATAGTGGAGGAGGTGGTATCTTTGCATTTGGCCCACTTGATAATGTTGGTCCTCCTGTCATTCAAGATTGCGTAGTGAGCGGAAATCAAT
>CAZSIH010000153.1:0-2642 GCA_964606925.1 uncultured bacterium | reverse complement strand
TGATTTTTGAATAGATGAAGAAGAATTAATCTCATTTCCATTTGTGAGAAATTTTTGCCGAGACAATTACGAGGTCCATAAGTAAACGGACTAAATCTATCACTTTGAACATTATATCCTCCAAATCCTTCATGATGCCATATTTCAGAATCTTTGAATTCTCTTTCAGGATTAAAAGTATTAGGATCTTCCCATAGATCAGGATTACGATGTCTTGTCCAGTTAATTATTTGGCAATAGGTTCCTTTCGGTACAGTAACTAATTCATTATCGATACCGTGAATAGATTCATCTTTTTCTAATTCACGATATGTTCCATTAGCTAAGGCGGGCCACATCCTTAGAGTTTCTGTGATACACTTCGTCATAAATTTGAGTTGGAAAAATGTATTATAATTTTCTTGTTGATTATTCAGCCAGTATTCATCAATTTCTTGAATTAATTTTTGTTTGTATTGGGGATGTTTACATAATTCATAGAGTAACCATGTGAGAGTGTGACCTGTTGTATCGTGACCTGCGAATGCGAATAAGAGAATATTTCCGATATTTTTCTCAATATCTTTCGATTCATGAAATAATTTGCTGGCGGGTCCATCTGAATTGATTGATTCATTGAGGGCATCTTGTGCGAATTCTTTTAAGTATTCTGTTTCTATGCCGGCGAAAGCGTTACGAATTCTTTTATTAGTTCTTTGTTCAAATTCATCTGAGAATCCGAACATTGCTTTTTGGAGTTGTGCTTGAGTTTCGTTGAGAAAAAAATCGCTCATATCAACTGGTTCAGAATAATCTGATGATATTTTAATTAATAATTCAGAACATAATCTTGCTCGTGTTACGCTTGCGGGGAAAACATGTTGTAATGAATATTTCGGTAAAAATGCGTTAGTCATATTTATCCTTTGTTGTTTCCAATCTTCATTATCTGTTGTTGAAATAATACTTGTATTTAATAATGATTTAAAAATAGGAGCTTTTTTCACATGACGTTTACATATTTTTTCAGCATCATCGGGATGATTAATAATTAGAATATTATCTATTCTTGGTTTACCTTCCCATTGATGAAGCATTGGTAAGCAGATATTCGCATTATGATTATTTAAATCTTTTAAAAGTTTACTGATATAAATATGATTGTAACCTAATAGGATACTTTTAAAATATTGTGCGAGTATTACATCTTGTTTTATCATGGGGGATAGATTTTCAATAATAAAGGAGTGATCCATATCGGAATGAATTAATTCTTTTACGGACGAATAATCAAAGTTAAATATTTTATATTTATCGGAAAAAAAACTAGGAATATCCATTGATAATATATTGAATTTATATTTTAAATCACAAAAAATATATTTTATTTTTTTTGTCTATCACTTGATTTGTTTTTGTATTTTTATGAATTTATTCAATGGCGCTGCTAATTTTGTCGCAAAGAGATTTTTTCTGTTGAAAATCATGGTTGGCTGATTCGTATTTGGCCCTAGTGCGCTCAAAGATCCGCAGTATTCTCAGGTATTCTTTTCGTTCGCGATCTACTTGTCTAGCCGCGCGTTTGGCCTCATGTTTGGCACAAGTACCGTGTTTCCTGAGTGTGATTTTCTTGAAGGATTTGTAATTCCGGCAGTTACCGGGTACATCAAGAGAATCGAACACGTAATGTTCGGGGCATTGACACAGATTGACGGTTGACAAGCCCCGGGACTTGTTATATTCACGCCATTCCTTGAAGATATATTCGCGGTATTGAGTGATGTCCCTGTTAGGTCTGTAGTTCCAGGGGGTATGAACGGTAATCGCGAACTCGTTGGTTTGAATACCATCGGTGCGAACATCTTTCCAGGGGAGGAGTTTATCCCGAAGTTCAGCCGGAATGCATCTGCATCCACTTCCACCGTTCAGTAGGTGATCGCACCGTCGCATCAACGTATCACTAGATAGAGTGAAAGGTTGATATGGTTTCCACACAGAGCGACCTTTTTGACGACAGTGACCGATACTAATTCGGCGACAAGGCGCCCCGATATGGACGCTGTCATCAGTTACCTTTGCGCGAACTGTACGTAGATAGAGGACTTTCCAGATCTCGTTATCGTTGCACATGTCTCGCAAAGAGGGATTGACCATTGCGAGAGCCCCGACTTCCTTGATGGAAATGTGAGGCATGATGAAATTCAGTAGAATTTCGAAGGGAATATCGTCAAGGGAGACGGACATAGTAGATTGACGGTTAAGTCAATTAGATATAGGTGAATCTACTCAAAAAATTTATTCTTTGAAATCAAATTTATGATCACACGAAAAAAAATCTTAATCTCATAAAAAAGATAATTCAGAATTGAACTGAAATATCCTTGGTTTTTTTTTTGTCTATCACTTGCTTTGTTTTTGTATTTTTTAGTTTTTTAGCAAAGGAGTTTGGAAAGCGACTGCGCTACCCGGACCTCCGCCTTAGTCGGCATATCCGCATGCACAATGCACGGCATGCAGACAAGAACACATGTCCGCTTGTTGTGTCCGGCGATGCCGCACATACTGCAGATCTTAAAGATCTTCTTCTTCTCGTAGAAGACCTTAGGCTCCTTGAACATGGAGGAGCAGTCCGCCAGGCGATCGAAGGTCTTGGTGACCTTCTT
>CAZSIH010000152.1:0-2649 GCA_964606925.1 uncultured bacterium | reverse complement strand
AATCCAATCCTAAATTAATCTCTTTAAGTTCGTAATCCCAATTTGCCCGGATATCGATCGTGTCCGGATAAACATAAAACCATTCTGCAGGTTTAAAAGGCAAGACCTCACCGTAACTGTAATTCTGACTGCCATCTGCATCATCGAAAAAAAATAATGTATATTTTCCTGAGGGCAATGTGTTTATTTCAAATGTTGAAGCAGAATTTACGACCGTTGGATATCTGCCTGCTGAATTTTCAATGGATATTGCCTCAACAGCCAACTGCTGTATCTGATGATTGACAATCGTCCCCGTCAGACGACCGTAACCCAGACGATCTTTCGTGGTTATTTTAATGGAATAAACCGAATCTTCCAACGATGTGTAATGGAGGGTGTCCAGTGATTCCAATGTGAGTGAATAGTTTAAATTTTCTTCCCATCCTCCCATTGGTAAAATATTTATTTTCATGGGAGTTTCCCACAGAATATTAACCGCTACAGAATCGGTGTCATTTTTTGTTAATGTAAAAGCAAAAGGAGGATAATTTTTTTTAATCGGTCTGGATAAAATAATTTCCAAAGGAGGACCACCATCTTTATCCGGGTTGATTATTTGTGCTTTGGTGGGCTTGTTAATTTCAAGAAAGGTTGTATCTTTCTTTGAGGGAACTTTTGCCTTGATCTTCACTGAGTCTAACAGGATTTTGTTTTCATTCATTATTAATTTGGATTTAATTACCGTTTTTACATTGCTCATAAGAGAATCAACTAAAAAAATGAGGTTTTTGTCGTTGTATGGATCTGGAAATATTTCGGGAATATACATGAGTGTGTCTTCTTGAATAATGTGAATAAGATTTTCTAAAGAAAGTTCTTTTACCGATCCGTTAAAAAATAACCGACCCCATCGCTGGTCAACAATTTCCGACCGAGTAATTTTCAATAAAGGTTCAAGTGTTTTCATCCTCATGGTAACATCAGGAATTATATCCTGATCTATCAAAAATAAAGCTTCTGTGTTCGGTAATCCTAATCGAAATACAGCAGGACCCATGGACTTTCCTGCACTTTCCCGCCCCACTCCTAATATACAATATCTTCCCGGGGACAAATACTGCAAGGAAAACGTACCATTATCAGCAGCATCTGTGATGTATATAGGTGTCGAAAAATAAACGGAATCACGGGAAACATTTTCTTTCCATTCCCAAAGATGAACAGATACGTTTTCCCCATCGTAAAGTTTTCCTGAAATTTCACCGGAGTCAATAACATTTCCCGTGCTGAATGCAATTTGACTTCCTTTTTCAATAGACACACCATGTTCATCTTTCAGGCCTCTGTTCATAGTTAATATATAAGTCCGGTTTGACTCAAGTTCACCTGGTATTTCAATCTCAATTACGTCTTCCTTTAATTCAACCGCCCACTTTTCATTTAGTTTGGGTGAAATGGAAAAGGCTTTTTCAAGTCCGGTTTCGCTCATATACTCTGAAAAAAAGAGACGGATTTTTCCTCCGTTCCATCCCGTAGTGCCCTGGGGTGGTTCACTGCCGATTAATTCAGGAGGAGTTGTGTCTTTCGGACCTCCGGACGGCGCTTTAACAGCAGCACAAGAACTCAACAAAATGAAAATAAATATAAGATTACAATAAAAGAGTCTTGTTGCCCATTTAATGATCATTATTGAATTTTTAAATGTCACATATTTTTCTTAATTAAGGAGTCAAATTTACAGGGATTTCCCTTAAAAAAGTGATGGACTTCAATGAAACTGAACAGGTAATACACCAAACATTAACTCCGGTGTTTTGTGCATGAACAAGTGCATTGCCAAATCTGGGATCCCTTTCCCACATAGGTTTAAACAGTTTTCCATCCTTTCTCTGGCATACAAACAAAATGCCCGCTTCCTTATCTTGTTCCACTAAATTTGATAGAGCCAATGCATGGCGGGTACCCCGTTCCGTTACCGCATCGGGGAATTGTGCAATTCCATTTTCAACATAAGTAACAGATTTGACCTCAAGATAAAATGGATTGCCATGGGGTGTTTCCAATAGAAAATCAAATCTGTGTTTTCCTACCGTTATTTCCGGTTTTAAAATTTTGTAATTGCGGAACATAGGTAAATCCCCCTGCTCAAGAGACTCTTTCACAAATCGATTAGGCAATGCAGACACTAAGGAAATAAATTGTCCCTTATGACAAACCAAAACGGTAGTGAATCGAGTTTTCCTTGGTGTATTTTTTGGAACGGGTCGTAAATACAATTCCGCCTCAGGTAGCAACAGTTCTTTCAATCGTCCGGGATCCGGTAAGTGACTGTTTACCAATTGTCCCTCTACTTCTACAACGGTAAGAAACCGATTCGGGCGGGAATGAAATTGTCCTTTAATGAGAGGTCCGTCAATCTGCACAGATAAATTTAACTCAGCTACAAAATATTAACCAATCTTGCAGACAATATAAAATACAACCTAATAAATTATTAGAATTTCCCAAGCATTCTTTTTAGATTTACCGACGCAATAATTCTTAGTAATTCCTAACTAGGAGGTTTACATGAAAACTTTATCAAAATCATTCATCCTCATTTTGGTATTATTGGCGTCTTCGGTATTATGCCAAGTGGATTATTCAAATGAGATTCAACCCATTTTT
>CAZSIH010000151.1:0-2699 GCA_964606925.1 uncultured bacterium | reverse complement strand
TACGGAACCAGAATCCGCTGTCCTACCATTAGACGACTCCCCAAAAGTCAGCAGAAATTTAATGCAGTAAAAATAATAGATAAAACAGAATTGATAAAAAAAAGGGCTCCAAAAAGGAGCCCTTTAAATCAATGTTTAAATTGATCGTTTATTTCATCACCATCATTTTTCTGATAATGGTCTTGCTCTCTGTTTTCAATGTGTACAAGTACAATCCAGAAGGAATTGCAGACGCATTAAACACTGCTTCATGCAATCCTGCATCTTGAAAACCATCCACCAATCTTGCAATTTCCTGTCCGGTTAAATTGTGTACCAGAAGTTCAACATGTGATTGTTGAGTAATCTCATATTGAATAGATGTGACCGGATTGAATGGATTTGGATAATTCTGAAGTACTGTCAACTCTTCGGGTAAAGGAGTCATAGACTTTTTTGTCAATTTCAAATTATCACCCAAATTAGAAATGTCAACAGTTCCGGAGCCGTTCAAAATATATTCCGAACCGTCTGCAGAATTAACGAGAACCCAGACTGAACCATCATCAGCATCTTTTTTGATATCAAAGGAAATTTTCACGTTGTCAGCATTATTCATCAATTCGATATTTCCTGAATTTTCAGAATAGACCATATCATTGGAAAATCGAACATCAAAAGCACCTGCCGGTGGTTTTGGAGGAAGACTGTAACTGAGCCTTTCAGATTCAGGAACATCCACTCCAAAATACAATGGAATAGTGTTAAACTGGATCATATTTGCATCTGCCAGAAGGTTGGCAAAAGGTTTTGTTCTACCCTGATTCCCGGCAGTAATGGTGATTTCTCCATCAGCATAGGACCGAAGCCAGTATCCTTTCCCCGGTTCTATCATATCAGCGAGGGTGTATCCACCATCAAATGAATAGACAGTATTGGGTACGATCAAATTGTTGGGATCTAAAATGGCATTGGTATATACCGCAGAAGAAATACCGGAGATCATATTCCAGTCTTCTGATATGGGAACGGTTATTTCTGTGATTTCAAAACCGTTGAGGGTTGAATATCCACCTTCATCTCCAAAACGAATCCAGTATCCTACGCCATTTTCAACATTGGTTTCCAGCTCATAACCATTGTTAAATGAAAACAGGGTATTTTCAATTGCATCTGGGAAAATATATTGGTAATTCGAATTTTCCATCACCAAGGGTAAACCTACTGTAACCCAATCTCCTGAATAAGCTATCATCATATCCATGGTGGGATCCTGCCAGTCATTGGTCATATAGCCCTGATAAATTTCCTTGCTGCCGGAGGAATAGGATTGAATAAGGACAATCGTCTTCAATAAGTCCAAATCCCAGGAAGGATCTAAGTCAAAGTGATGGGAAAATTCCCCTGTTTCACCTTCAGCATAGAGATCGAAGTCAACGTATTCATATCCTTCAACCGTACAAAAGTAGTCATTGGTATATTTATACGTGAGCATGAAAACGACCTTATTGTTGCTTGTGGTAATATCTCCTGTCATCACCACTTCAGCGAACAGGTCCAACCCATCGCCTTCCTGATTTATATATGTCACAAAATCCATGTAAACGGGGCTGTCATCATTTATTAATTGATTATAAATACCAAGATATGTTGGATACATATTGGTTCCGCCACCGATACTGGAAATCGTTCCATTAAATTCTGTATGGGGAATTCCACCTACACCATACATTCCTCCTCGTTGAGAGTAACCGGGACTGGTATGTCCGTCACCCTCCCAAATAAGGGGAATGACATTGGGATGATTTTCAGAAAGTTGAGATAGCCCGGCCCGGGCGTCTGGACAGTACGGTCACCAAGTTTGAGTGAACACTTCCCCAATAACTGATATTTGGGTTCCAAATAATAGTGTGTTAAATAACAATCCGATTACGACGAGATATTTTTTCATTGTATGCTCCCATATTTACTCATTTGACATGATTTAATTATGTAAGATTCCATTTCAATCCTTTTATACATAGGAAATCGGCATAATGTACGTCATTTCTTTAAATAAACCCATAATTTTTTTATTGAACTGTATCAATCTCAAGCGGTGCATGCAACCGGTTGGACTGAAAAACTCTGTTGGTTTCAACCGATTGGACCATGGTGATAACATGAAAGAATGGATTTTCAGATGAATATCCTTCAGGTTTCAATAGTGAAATTTGTGACGTATAAATCCCATCTTTTTGTAACAACTGCCATTCTTCCCCACTTTGTAAATCTCTCATCACTTGATTGTGAATAAGTTCCCCATTATAAGCTGCATATTCAATACTGTCCTCCACCACAATCGCCCAGCTTTTAACAGATTCATTGATAGTTTCGAATGGGCGAATTTCCATGTCAACATAAATACTGTCTCCGATTAAAGAAGATGTGTGACCTAAAAATAACACACTTTCTTGTGCTATTTCAGATAAAACAACATTATTTGCATTATTTTCAACATGATTTTGACCATTTAAAATATGAACCCCGTTTATGATAACAACAGGACAAAATATAACATCGTACATGACACGCCGTAATTCAACATCTGCAGGATTATAATCATACATTGGATCAATAGGCAGAGGAGAATTCCAGTGATACCGGATCATAGTCATATTATCCTTTTGCTCATCAAGTATTTCGTCCAATACATGATTCACTGGAAGACAGGGAATGCA
>CAZSIH010000150.1:0-2704 GCA_964606925.1 uncultured bacterium | reverse complement strand
AGGGGATTAAGACATGTACTCCAACCGTCTTAATCCCATTCAAACCCCGATACATTCCCGGATTTGAGGTTTATCTCGATAAAATTGTAATCCTGAAATTCAGGAATGTAATAATAAAGGATTTTAATTTCATCGTATTCGTCAACCCAGGTTGAATCAGGAACTCCAAAAAATTCTATGACTTCATTTTCAGAAGGATTCTTTTTCAAAAATTCCCAGGCAACCATTTCAAATCTAGGTGAATCTTGAGTATTATCCATATCAAACGGATTTAAATCCTCAATAATTATTTTTTTGTTTTCAGGTTTTAATACGGGCGATCTGCAACTTCCTATAAAAATTAAAATGATCGGTAAAAAATGTAACAATTTCATCACTAAAATCTATTTCTAAATTTATCATCCACAAACAATTTTTTAGAGAAAGAAATTAGATGAACACTCTTTTTTTGTGATTAATTTCATGTTAGTTTTCACCCCTTTCATTATACCAGAGAACACATGACACATAATCAAAAAGATAAATCCTTTTATTTGAATCCTGAATTCCTCACAAGTTCCGATGCAAGGAGTATCCGAATTGCTACTGAATATCTGGGTCCGCAAAGACGATTTGTCCGAAATCATATCGAAGATACGATCGTATTTTTTGGAAGTGCCCGGTTAAAATCCTCTGAAGCTGCAAAAGAAGACCTGAAAAAAGCATCACAGAATGTGAACCCTCAAAAAAAGAAACAACTGAAACAAAACGTAACAATGAGCAGGTTTTATGAAGATGCCAGAACTTTAGCTAAAAAATTAACCGTGTGGAGTAAAAAACTAAAAAACTCCAAGCATAGATATATTATCACCTCTGGCGGAGGTCCCGGTATTATGGAAGCGGCAAACCGTGGAGCTTCTGAGGCAAAGGGATTAGCCATTGGATTAAACATATCCGTTCCTCATGAGCAATCGGGGAATAAATGGATTACTCCTGACCTTGACATTGAATTTCATTATTTTTTCATGCGGAAATTCTGGATGGCATATTTAGCTAAAGCATTGGTAGCGTTCCCCGGGGGATTTGGTACAATGGATGAATTGTTCGAGATACTTACTTTGATCCAAACTAAAAAAATAAAAAAAACAATTCCCATTGTCCTGTACGGAAAGGAATTTTGGGAAAACATGGTAAACTGGGATTTTTTGGTAAAAGTAGGAACGATTTCAAAAAAAGATTTGAATTTATTTTGTATCTGTGACACAGTTGACGAAGCCTACAATTATCTTACCGATAAGATAACAGGAACTCACACAGGACCTAATTTTTAAATGTCTCCGGATAAAATCCGGTGTCCATAGCCCAGCTCAAATGAGTTGATGATCCAATACCATGATGAAGAGTGGGGAGTTCCGGTTCATGGAGATAGAAAACTGTTTGAATTCATAGTGTTGGATTCATTTCAAGCCGGTCTCAGCTGGCAGATTGTTTTAAATAAACGGGAAGGATTCAGGAGTGCATTTGCTGGTTTTAATCCTGAGGTAGTGGCTCGGTTTGGTAAAAAAGAAATCGAAATTCTAATACAGGATAAATCCATTATAAGAAACCGTTTAAAGATCAAGTCAACCATTTCAAACAGTCAGCATTTTTTAGATATTCAAATCGAATTTGGAGCTTTTGATGCATTCATCTGGCAGTTTACTGGCGGACAAACTAAGATCAACAAATGGAAAAATATAGATGATATTCCCGTATCAACACCGGAATCGGATTCCATGAGTGATTCATTAAAAAAACGTGGTTTCAAATTTGTCGGCACCACAATTTGTTATGCATTTATGCAGGCGACGGGGATGGTAAACGATCATTTGACTTCTTGTTTTCGTTATAATGAACTGATCCGCCATGATTGATTAAGTATTTGGATAAAGCGTAATAATTCATCTAAACTTCGTCAAGATAATAACAGTTTAATCTGAATGTTGCAGGGAAGTCCGTGAAAGTCGGACACAGTCCCCGCTACTGTAACCGTTGAGAGTTTTCCACTCTGCCATTGTTCCGATGATTCGGGATGAGAAGGCGGAAAATTCTGAGAATGCGGAAGTCAGGAAACCTGAACATCAGACTATTCATTCATACTTTCGGGATAAAGGTCATGAAATATTTCAATATATCTTCCCCCTTTACCCGAACTTAAATTTGGAGGTGTAATGCATTCTCCTGTTCAAAACATTATTTTATTTATCTTTTCATTTTCTGCGATTCTAATTGCAGATTTAAGAACCGGTTATATTCAATCTTCAAATAGGGAACCGGTTGGTTATGCCGTAATCACAAATGGGAGTAAAACCAATTGGACAGTATCTGATAAAAATGGACTTTTCTCACATAATTTTAACACCAAAATAGGTGATACTTTATACATTCAACGGCTCGGGTATGAGTCTGCATTTTTCATCGTTTCCGATGATTATTCCCAATCATATATACTGCAATCAAAAACAATTCCTCTGGCATCTGTTACAGTCGAAAAACCTTCTCGCCCTTTTGATTTACCGGAAAAAACCATATTAATAAATAAATCGGAAGCAGAATTTTTACCGGGATTTTTACCGGGATTGGGATGGAATTCCTATGGAGGAAGAACCGGTAATCAAAGTCTTTATTTTGATGGAGGACGATCTGTCCATACAAAAATCCTTTTTGAGAATATTTCTATAACTGA
>CAZSIH010000149.1:0-2778 GCA_964606925.1 uncultured bacterium | reverse complement strand
CGAGAATTTTCTGAATGTCTGATTCTCAACAACCCGTTATTTTTCAAGGAAACACCAATTCACACTGGCAAAACATTTCTGCATCTAATCCAATTGATTCAATTTCATTAACATTAGATGATTCGGCAAATAAACTCATTGAATTTATAAAAAAATATGGGGGGAAATTTATTGCAGGGTTTATTACCTATGAATATGGTGCCCAAATGTTGGATGTTCCAGTTCACACATTAAGAAAATCCATTCCCGCCATCCATTTTCGGGCTTATGATTCATTTCAGAAAATTAAACTAAAAAATATAGTCTCTTCCTCAGGTTGGGATCCGTTTTTACCTGCAATTTCAAAAGAAAAGTATGACGCTGACTTTCGTCAAATAAAATCACATATTAAAGCAGGGGAATTTTATCAGGTTAATTATACCCATCCACTAAAATCGAAAACTGCACTAAAACCAAAAGAGTTATTCCGAACTTTTCGAACAAAAAATCAAGTTGGATATTCAGCATTTTTTGAAGATGAAATTTGGGCGATACACAGTCTCTCACCTGAACAATTTATAAAAATTCAAAAGAGGACAATCATTACTCAACCCATAAAGGGAACCATTTCAAGAGGGCAATCACCAGAGATGGATGAAAAAAACTTGAAATATTTGTTATCCAGCGAAAAAGAACAGGCGGAACTTTATATGATTATTGATCTATTGAGAAACGATTTGGGAAAAGTATGTGAAACCGGTTCAGTTCAGGTAGTGGAGTCCAAATCCGTCCAAAAACTGGAAAAAGTGTTCCATACTTACGGTGTTGTGAAAGGGAAACTCAAAAAAGAAATTCATCCTATCGAAGCACTATTATCTATGAGCCCCGGAGGCTCTGTAACCGGTTGCCCTAAAAAACGTGCCTGTGAAGCCATATATGAACTGGAGGATTTCCCTCGAGGTGTTTATACAGGAACCATTGGCTACATTTTACCGGATGGTACTCTCAACTTTAACATTGCTATACGAACGGTTGTTCAGGAGGGAAATAATTTAACTCTTGGTGTGGGTGGAGGAATCACAATCGGATCTAATAATGAGGATGAATATAATGAGACGTTAGCAAAAGCCGCTTCTTTTCAGCCATGATAAAAGCACTCATAAATGGAGATTGGGAGAAAGTCCCAGAAGCAAATTTGAAGTTGGGGGCTCCCGCCTTTGCATATAAGGCAGGGTTGTACGAAACATTCCGGACTCTCAACTACAAACCTGTTTTTCTTGATCCTCATTTAGACAGACTCTTTCAATCTGCCAATAGAATCGGATTGGAAATTTGGTTCGTTAAGGATGAGATCAGGGACATGATTCATTGTGTCGTTTCGGATTTCAGCGAACCGGATCAGCGTGTCCGTATTCTGGCGGTTCCATACAATCTTATTGTTTACACTTCTTCATTGAATATTGACGATTCTATTTATAGAGGAGTTTCTGTCATTACAGTTACTGCAAGCAGGAACTTGCCGGGTATGAAAACCACAGATTATAGAGCTTGTCTTTCTGCTTGGGAAAAAGCGCAAACAGCACATGGTTTTGAAGCGATCTTATGCGATAAAAACCATTATATTTTTGAAGGGAGTAGAAGTAACGTCTTCTGGGTTAAAAGCGGAAAGCTTTTTACCAGAGAAGGCGAAGTATTACCCGGAATTACTCGACAAACACTTATTTCGAAATCTCCATTTCCTTTTTCATACGGACTTTTAAATGAAAACGAACTTCAAACCATTAATGAACTTTTTATAACAAACAGCGGGTCCGGAATTGTTCCGGTGATTCGAGTAAATAACCGATCAATTGGAAATGGAAAGGTTGGACGGATTACGAATAATTTGTTAGTTTGTTATGATAAATGGATAAATCAGAATATTGATAAATTTTAGGATACATCAACCATGAAACAACCACAGCTACTTTTTATAACACTTATTTTTATCATGAGTTGCCAGCCATCTCAAAAAGTTGAATACCTTCAAACAGAGAAACATGCAAAAATGGGGCTCCCGTTTTCTGAAGCGGTGAGAGTTGGCGATATGCTTTATCTGTCAGGACAAGTAGGGAATATTAACGGCGAATTAAAAGTCGTCCCTGGGGGCATTGGTTCTGAAACACGCCAAATCATGGAAAATATTAAAACCGTTTTGGAGCGGTACGGTTCATCTATGGATCAAGTGGTAAAATGCCTCTGCATGTTGGAGAATATTGAAGACTGGCCTGCCATGAATGCGGAATATGTGAAATATTTCCCGAATAATAAACCTGCACGTTCTGCATTTGGCGGAAGTAATTTGGCCATCGGCGCCAAAGTTGAAATCGAATGCATAGCCTCAGTAAATTAAGAAGGTTTATATGACCTCTGGAAATATCACCCAGATCGGTGTAAAACCATGTATGCCCGGTGAACATGGTTTGCCTAAAAAACCTGTTCCTTCTGCAGAGATCCATTTCGGCGGTGTGGACGGTGATTATAACAATTTTCGCCAGGAGAAAAAAAAGGGTGAACCGGATATGGCAGTTTTGGTATTGCCAACAGAAGTTATTAATGACCTCAACCGGGCAGGGTGGCCTGTAAGCCCTGGAGATTTGGGAGAAAACTTGACCGTGTCAGGAATACCTCATACCGATTTTTTTTCGGGACAACAATTCCAAACTGGTGAGACTGTTATAGAAATTTCATTTGAGTGCGATCCATGTACAAACTTGTCCGTACTCTCCTATGTTGGTGAGAAAAAAATAAATGATTTTA
>CAZSIH010000148.1:0-2792 GCA_964606925.1 uncultured bacterium | reverse complement strand
GTATCGGGAAAAATATTTATCAATGCTTCTGCATTGGGAATAATCACCCAGTTATCTATGGTGATATCCCATGCTGAAATGGTTGATATTTCAATCTCTCCTGATGAGTAGTTTGATGCCTTAATTTCCAGATCAAGGATCACGGGAATTCCAATGTCCGTGTCAAAGTCAATGAACATATTCACTTCTGTGAACTCAAAATCATGAATTTCGTCCGGTAACCCGTCAATTTTTTGGACCACAGGTTCAATTTCAACCGTAACCGGTTTTATATGCCCTGTAACCGATTCAAAAGTAAGATTAGAAAGAGTAACATCAACTGCGATGGAATCGTTCAGGGACAAGGTCATTTCCTCGTCATCCGGTAAGTTGATGGTTGAAATATAATGTACAGTCTGGGGGTCTTCTCCCACATCCAGTTCCAACTGATAATTTGAAAGATCAATATTGAATGAACCTCCGGATGGCGACAGAGATAGTGTGGTATCGAGGATTGCCCCGTTTTTTATAAATTCAAGGATTGTAAAATCTATTTCTGCAACAATTCCAATATTATTTACAATATTCAGGATCATTTCCCCCGTTTTGATGGTTGCCGTTTCAATTTTTGTGGAATCGTCAATGGAAATGGAATTTGAATCCACCATGGCGTCCTGAGAGAAAAACCCTCTTACTTCATTAAAAGATAATCCTGATACCTTGATATCAATAAAGATTGAATCATTGAGTGAATATGAGCCAATCTCTTCATACTGTGTTGTAACATCAGCGTTGTATGAAAGCTGCTGGTCAGAATTCGGCAATAAACTGAATCCATTCAAATTAATGGGTTCATTCAGGTTTCCATAAAAATGATCTAATGTAACTTCATAGGCAATTCCCTCAGTCGTTCTCAATTCAGGTATGGTTATAACAGCAGTCGGGGCTCCTGAAAAAGTTTGATTCACATTATTCTGAATTAAAATTTCCAAAAGACCATTACCCAATAATGCTTCCTTAATTTCTGAATCCGAATCTAAATTAATGGTACCATCAAACCCTAAATCTTGTGGAGCCACTCTGCCAGTAAAGTCAGAAAAAGTAATTTCATCACCTGGAGTCTCCCCTTCAAGAGAAATGGAGATCACAATGTCGTCTGTAGAATTTATGGTTACCAATTCATCTCCGGAATCTTCTGTTTGCACTGTGTATTCATAATAAACAGATTGATCAATCAAATCCATCACAAGTGAATGGTCATTTAATGACACTACGTGCTGATTTCCCGTTTCGTTTGCGGAAATATTCAACAGGATTTGAATCGGATTTTCATCGGGAGTTTGTATTGTGGGAATATTCATATTGACAGTACTGCTGACTGCCATGTTATTATCAATGGAAATAACAAGTTTTCCCTCAAGAATGGTTGCAGATTCAACTTTATTTGAATCAGCGGATGATAATTGTATTGAAGCATTTTCATTAATGGATTGTTGAGGGAGTTTTGCAGTAGCAGATGAGACTTCAAGTCCGCTTGCTGAAATAGCGACAGTGAATGAAGAATTTCTTGCTTCATCATTTATTAGGACATTATTTTCCCCGGGACTGCTTCCAGTTACTTCCACGATCATATTACCGGGGAGATTGATGCCGATTAAACTTAATTCACCTGAATTACTTTGGTTTGGCTTGATGGGACCCGTGACGGTTACCGTTCCGTCGGTGATTTCCGTTCCGTCTTCCTGTCTTAATGTGATAACTGTTTCCCCTAATGGGATCACAAGATTATTCGAAATAGTCAATATAAGAATTCCACCGGTGAATTCCGCATGACTAAAATCATCAAATGAAAATAAGTTTTCCACCGGTTCCAAAGTAAACCCTGGGATATCATGAGTGTCATCGTCAAGTACATCAATTTCAGGAAAAATGCTTGAAAAAGAATAAGGATCAGTTGTATCAGCAGGAATATCACTTAAAGTTATAGTTCCTATTGCTGATGTAATTATCTGATTAATTGGACTTACTCCTACCGCATCGAATCCTATTTGCTCCTGGACATGGGAATCCTCAACGGTGACATCGTCAACAGTCTGAGCAAAACTCTTGTGAATATCATCCATTTCAAGTTTGTCTCCCACTTTAACCGTATCCACTTCCACTTCCTTCGTAAAAGCATATAGTGAACTTCCTGCCATGGGGTTGATGAGTGAATCTTCGATTATATCTTCAAATGTGATAGTTTTTTCCAACATGGGAACTTCAAGTTTTGTCGTCCAGGAAGCCAGGTCTTCTTTCGTAGGGATCTTCAGATCACAGGATGTGAACAGGATCAAAGAAGAGAACAGTAAAATTTTAATGGAAAATGATATTGGTTTATACATCTTCATATTATTCAAATTCTTCATCAATATTTTCTATCTCGGGAAATTCAACATCATGGAGGTAATCCGTTTCATGGAGGTACAGCACCGTTGCAGATGTTTTGAATTGTGTGACCTGACCAAGGTAATCATACGAATAGGTTTCATTTTCATTGGAATAAACAATAGCATTTCCACCCAATTCACAGGCACAATCCTTGATGGCTCTGATGACCTTCTCGTAACTTTTTCCACTGTATGCATGATAGGAAGCATTACACGTTCCTAACTCGTCGTATTTTCTATCCATTGGAATATCATATAAAAGCATTTCAACGGAACATCCCTTTTCACGGATATCGAATTGTTTTCCTCCGTTTTCTAAGGGTTCGAAATAGAATCGGGGTCCGCATCCGGAAAGACAGAGAAGTAGAAATGATATAAACAGGG
>CAZSIH010000147.1:0-2809 GCA_964606925.1 uncultured bacterium | reverse complement strand
ATAAAGTAATTATGAAGATTTTTTTCATAAATCTATACCATCTACTTCTTCTTGACTCATGCCAAGGAACATCTCTAATTCTTTCCACTCATCATCAGAAGGGACATGCCAATGTGTAGGGCATA
The DNA here is from genome assembly GCA_964606925.1 of uncultured bacterium. Taxonomy (GTDB): domain Bacteria; phylum Fidelibacterota; class Marinisomatia; order Marinisomatales; family AB-629-J13; genus AB-629-J13. The sequence continues at coordinate 2,684 of CAZSIH010000147.1, read as the reverse complement.
CCCCTCTACTGTCATCTACTGCGTACCAATTGTATAAATATCCGTATGTATCTGCATTGCTTTCATTGTCATCGTAAACTGCATAGGCTCCTGTAGAAAGGTTTTCCCACTCTGAATTGCTGTATTCTGTGGGTATCTCACTTCCGTCATTGTAGTGAGTCACCTTCAGGTTCTCTGCCATCCATACCTGCTCACCTATCTGCACTGTCTCATAAATATTGCCGTCTATGTCAGTAACTGAAATCGCATCATCAGCAATAATTTTAAATTGGTATTGGTTTCCTTCTATTGTATAATTCTCATCACCAGCATTCCAAACAATATGTTTACCTGTGCCGGGCTGTATTTCTTCGCCAATATCACCGCTGGTCTGGATCGGTGTAATTGTGAATGTTTCTCCACCATCTTCAGATAGAATTAGTGTTATATCTAATAAGTCACCGTCTGCATCACTTACATCGTAGTAAATATCCACTATTTTACTGCCATCAATTCTTTGGCTTACGGTTACATTTTCTACCACAGGCGGGTTTTGGGCTATCGTTATGGAAAACTGGGTAACCCCAGTCAAGACAAAAAGTGTAAGTACAGATAATATTTTTTTAATGAAATACTCCCAATTGAGTCGAAATTGCTGTTAGATTGTACGTTATAAGTTACCAAAATGTCAAGAATGGACATCTAAACATAATGTCAATGTCTCCTTGAGTAATCCCGATATTTTCATCGGGGTGTTACCTGTCCTCCGTAGCTATGTAAAGTAGAAGTTTTGGAAGGTAAGAGTTATGGGCGTAGGAGGATCGAAAGGTGGCAGACACCTAGCCCCGAACTAAAATCCTGTTTATCACTTCAGTCACGTTAATAAAATCTCCATTCTTATTATAAAAAAGGTAATAAACCGGTTTACAAAATTTCCGGTTAGACGATTCGTTCCGAATCTTAATTCCTTCTCTCACATGATGATAAGAATCAGGTTTAACCTGAATTCCACCTAAAATTTTGGAATCTTTTTTGATTAAAATATCAATCCGAAGTTCTTCATCCATATAGCCATCTGCCTTCAGAAAAGAAAAATCTTTTAATTTATTTTTTAACAGTGAAATTGCTTTTTGTTCTAAATCATTTCCTTTTATTGATTGGCAAACAAATAAGTCATATTCCCATTGAATACAGTCCTGCAATGAAAATTTATTTCCCCCCCATGCATCTAATTGACACTTATACAGAGATTTCCCAAAATCTATGATAGAGCCTGTACTTTTTATCCCGCAACTACAAGAGGATTGATGGTTGTCTATTAAATCTGTCAATTCCGTACGGGTTTTGGGTTTGTGAGTTTGAATCAATTTCATTATGGGAACAGATTTTTCCGGTGCTGAAATTCCGTATTTTCCATTTAACCAGTTTAATTCTCCTCCGGTGAAAGTCATCTATTTTATATAATTCTTATATTTTTTATTCAGTAAGGTGTTTTTTTCTAAATTAACAAAGCCGGTTCTCAGTAGATGTCCATTGATGAAGGTTTTATTTTTCAGGTATAGAAAACATTCATTTGGATTTTCTTCATCTGTTTTGAAATATACTTTTTGTCCGGTTGTTTTTTCAGTCAGAAAATGTACCGCTTGTGAAGTTTTGTTTCGAATGGATATAATTCCACTCAGTTTTAATTTCAATCCGGTGTTCAAAATCAGGGAATTGGGGGAAACTATTTTTTTTACTGAAAAATATTCTATTTGTCCATTTGACAGTGAATTAATTTTAGACCCAAAGTTGTTTTTTCGAGGATCTACTTTTTTTTCAATGTTTACATAGTCTTTAAATTGGTACGGTAATTTTTTGATTTCCTTAAAAATGTCCTGATCCAGAAGATTTTGTTCACATATTTCGACATGAGAATTTTGTTCTGTCCCTAACCAAAGTTTTTTCTTAATGATAGGAAGGAAATCATTGTTTATTTCAATTCCTATGGAATTTCTATCCAGGTATTTTGCACTGAGAGATGTGGTTCCGCTTCCTAAAAACGGATCAAGAATAGTATCGCCAACGAATGAAAACATTTTAATTAATCGGTTTGGCAATTCCGGGGGAAACATCGCCAGATGTTTATCCTGTTTTTCTCCCGGGAAATTCCAATGTCCGGAATAATAGGTATTCCATTCATCTTTTGTCATTTTTGATTGTTCTTTTATTTCTTTTTCGACTTTTTTTGAATTTCCCTGTTTTTTAAACAGTAAGATAAACTCATAATCCAATTTCAATATTCCGTTTCTGGGATAAGGATAAGAACCCATAATGGTGGCACCGCCTGTTGTGTTGGATGTGGTGACCTTCTGCCAGATGATGGCTCCCATGTAATCGAATCCTATCGTTTCGCAAAACTTAATGATTTCTGTTCGAATGGGAATAATTTTGTAGCGACCGTAATATACCGACCGTGCGAATTGATCCCCGATGTTGATGCATAATCGACAACCGTTTTCCAACACACGAAAACATTCATTCCAGACCAAATTCAAATTATTGATGTAATCTTCGTACGAATCATCAAACCCGATCTGATTATTATTCCCGTAATCTTTTAATTGCCAATAAGGAGGGGAAGTGATCACAAGTTGAACGGAATTATTTTGAATCAAATCCATATTTCGAGAATCACCAATGACAATTTTATGGCTGGTTTTCAT
>CAZSIH010000146.1:1686-2879 GCA_964606925.1 uncultured bacterium | reverse complement strand
ATATTTTCAATCGGCACAGGAATGGAAATACCGGAGATTAAATTCCAGCCTTCATCCAACTGAATAGTTAGTTCCTGGATGGGTCCGCCTGTAAAGTTTACTAACTCCTCTGAGACCAACCTGACCCAGTAGCCCGTTCCCGGGACTAACTCAGTTTCCAGGGTATATCCGCTGTCAAAACTGTAGAGTGTGCCGCTTACAGCTCCTTCGAAAATGGATTCGTATCCTGAATCTTCAGTTATAACAGGCAAACCGATGAGGTTCCAGCTCTCAGAATACTGAACCTCCAAAACAGTTTCACCAAATGGGGCACCGATCTGAATTGAAAATTCCACAGAGGCATCATTTATACAGAATTCCGGAAGGTTCCCACAGTTCAGGACGGTGGCCTCTGCCAGAAGGTCTACCTGTGTCCCTGATGCAATGCTACCGCTTGCGGTGAGAGTGAAGCCAGCATCCTCGCACTGCCCCGCAAACATTCCGTACCACCAGAACTCCGGGTTATTTATTGTTATGTCCGGGCTGGGATAAATTTCAGAGAGGGTTACTCCCGGATAGTACATATGGTCCATTGTGCCCTCATTGCACATGGTAACACTAACACTGAGATTCTCCCCGGGCTCCCATATCCCGTTCCCGGACGCATCAGATAGTTCCGGCCCATAAAGGGCAAACTCCCAGAGCGCATCACACCCAACGCCCAGGGCACCAATATCCGAGCTCAATATCTGGCAGGGAGAGTTTGCTGCCACGGAATAGTTACCATTCTCCGGGTCGCAAAATAAAGGGTCCGATTCAATGTTTCCATCGAACCAATAAACATACCCATTATCATTGGTTACAATACCCTCTTCACCTCCCTGAACATCAGAGTACCCAACAGAGACCTGAGCCGCTGCGTCATTGGGAGAGAGAAATATTTCCTGTGGAGAGTCGTTCCACAGGATTGTATGGTCGACCAATGAGGTTGAATTGTCTTTGAGATAAATACCTCCTCCTTCTTCAGCAGTATTGTCAGAGATGGTCACAAATTGAATGTTGACGGTTGAATTTGTCTCGCCGTACATGCCGCCACCATGGTTTGCAGAATTCTGGACTATTACTGTATGGTTAAGGGTAAGGTTTGCATTATTGCAGTAGATGCCTCCACCCTTATCATCAACAATGTTCGTTGAAATGGTGGAATTAGAAAT
>CAZSIH010000146.1:0-1586 GCA_964606925.1 uncultured bacterium | reverse complement strand
CAGGGCATTTACATTATTGTCTCCCATCCCGCTCCCGGACTGGGACGGAAACGTATCTATCCATTCCCAGGTGTCTCCATAATTATCTGAATAAAATAATTTTCCCACTCCGCCGTACCAGTACATACTGATGATCAATTTATCTTCGACCATTGTCATGGCCTGGATTGAAGTGCAGCCGTAGGGTTCAGGAGGACCGATATCGTCCAATACACCGGTCACATCTTCCCAATATTCTCCCATTGAATTTGTCCTGTAAAGATTACAGCCATGATTCACATAAATATAATTATCCTCAACGAAAGGAATATTCAAATATCCTTCAAGAGGAGGTTGCGCCATAAGTGTCCAACTGTCACCATAATCATCTGAATAAGCGATACCACCAGCGATTATTGTAAACAGGAAGTTTGAATTAGATTTCATTTGCATAAAAGAGGATGTTTGATAAGACAGAGGCTCCCAGGTTTCCCACTCTTCCCCATTGAAAAAACACCGAAAATTATAATTACCAGAACCTACATTGTGGCTGAAAAACAGATAGCTGTCTTTTTTAAGCAGTACATCTGTTGCGTAAGTAATCTCATCGATATCCCCTGCAATCTGTGTCCAACTCTCTCCATGATCACTAGACTGGTACACCCTGGCAAGAACTGTTCCTGCATACAGAATGTTTCCATCCGAGATTATCTTGTCAATCTGTTCATTATTGGGCCAGCTTATTGTTTCCCACTGGGCCATCACTGTTGAGATGATGAGAAAAAATAAAATTATGTGGTATTTCATCTCAGCAACAGGACTTTTTGTCGGATCACACCCCCATTCGAACTAACGGATATAAAATACACTCCGCTTGGAAATTGATCTCCATTCCAGATCAGGGTGTGGACTCCTGATTCCCTCAAACCATTAGAAACAATATCAACTAACCGTCCCGTCACATCAATTACGGATACAGATATATTTCCTGATTGAAGCAAAACAAAAGGAATATTCAGAACCGGATTAAAGGGATTGGGATAAGCAGGGTTTAGGGTAAAGTTACTTGGTAGCGGTTCTGTTACAATATTGAGATCAGAATCAACAAAATTCCATCCAATTGGATCCTCTGCGCTACCTACAATATCATTAAGGACAAAACTGTAAGAAAAATCTGTTGAATCAAATACATGATCAATGGATGCATCATAAGCTTTAAAATGAAAATATTCTCCTGATTCATTTGCATAAAGTGTAATACCAAAAATCGTTCTGCCTGTAGGCGGAAAATATAATCCCATTGTATCCACTCCCCTGCATTCCTCACCTACAAATGCTGCAATTATATCTGTACTATCTGTGGATTCGACTCCATTAAATTTTAATACTCCTGTCATGGATGAATTATTTTCAAAATCAGGAGGATTGACTGTCCAATCTGGTGGATCGGAATATAAATAATTGGATATGAAAATTATTATTGAGAAAAACCAGATCCTGAACTGCAATTTACATTTCATATTAGGATGATTCACCACCTATAATATCCAGATCAAACCCTTCCTTGTAGGTACTCATGACAACGGATGTGTGGGTGCGGATGACCC
>CAZSIH010000145.1:0-2915 GCA_964606925.1 uncultured bacterium | reverse complement strand
CGTGAGGAAATACGTGTAATACCAAAATAATTATTGAAGTAAAAGTGAGTGAGATTAGTGCAGTCAAGACAACAGAATTTGTAAATATCAGTTGAAGTTTTCTCTTTTCTGTTGAATATTGTGATGCATACTTCTGTGCAGATGTCTGAACTCCCAAATTGGCTATTAGAGTAAATAATAAATAAAAGGAAAGGCTTAGCCCAAAGATACCCAGTCCTTCAGAATGATATTTCACACCGATAATTGAATTGATTACCAAACCGGAAATACTTAGATATACGTGTGAACAAACCGTCCAGAATGAATCTTTTACAAATTTTATTTGGGTTATTTTTTTTATCGCACTGAATGACATTTAGTTCACATTATTTTCTCTGTAACACAAATAAACCCCCAGTTTTTTGGAAAAATACGATTGATTTAATTTAAGTAAAAAAATAGGATGATCCTTTTCAATCTGGATCGTATGAGGAACTAAATGAAATAAATATAATTAAATTTGATCCATTAATTATTAGATTACTTTTTGACGGTCAATAGTGGAATTTTCTCGGATCAAAACTCCGGTTACTGCTAAAGACAAGCCTCCGAAGAAAGATAAAAGAGTAATTAATACACGATTTGGTTTCGATTTTTTAACTGCAGGAACTCCTTCATCCAACACATTCACTAAAAGTCTATCTTTTTCAACTTCAATTTTAGCTATTTCATATTGTTGACGTAGGGTAATATAAACAGCTTGTTTTTCCTCAACATTTCGTATGAGTCTTCCCTTTTCCATTTGAAGATCAGGATTACCGGAAGCTAAAGGATTTTGTTTGAAAAAATCAGTTAATTTTGATTCCGATTTCGCTAAATCATTTTTTGCCATTAACATCTGGTTATGAATGAATTCTTTATTTTTTACCGCTTCTTTATTCTGTTCATTTGAAATAAAACCTTTAACAAAGGATGCAATGTAATTTGTGATATCTGCTGCAAGCCCAGGATCTTCCATTAGCACAGAAACTACAATTAACCCGGAAATTTCTTCTTCAACGGAAACCAGTTCATCTAATTTTTCAATTGCATTTTCCAGGAACTCATTTTGAGGGTCTGACGGAAATGGGTCCTCAGGGAGAAAGTTTTTTATCCATTTTTTAGGAGTGAACCTTTTTGGCATATCGATCTCCCAGAATTGTATGAGATCGGAGCTATCCGGATAGGTTTTTGTCTTCCACTCTTTCAGTATTATATCTTTTTTCAGTTTTCTGCTATTTACTATATCCGGGATATTATAGGTTGGCATGGAACCCAATCCTTTTATACCAAATGTTTCAGCTATACCCTCCAAATTACCTTCTAAAATCGATCCGGGGTTTCCTGATTCCCCTGCGGGATACATAGACGTAGTTGATTGAAAATATGGAGTTGCAAATAAAGCATAGGTTATCCCAATAATTGTCACGAGTCCTGAAAAATTTATAATAGTCCACTTTCTTTTTTTTAGAATCAGGAAAACAGTTTTCAAATCTATTTCATTTCCGTCACTTATTGAAAAATATGGATCATCTACGAATTCTTTTTTTTGTGATTCTCCAATTAAGCCATATTTCTTCAAATCACCAATTCTATTCCTCAATGTCTTTTCTGAAAGACCATGTTTCTTTGCAACTTCTTCTCTCTTTTTTGTGTCGGTTACAATATCCGGATGGGATTTCACCAATGCCAGAATTTTCTCTTCATGAGGTGTAAGCTTCATATCTATAAATAGGCTGTAGCTGCTAAATATGACATGTAAATTGAAAATAGATACGCTGTCATTTGTAAAATACTAAGACGTCCTACAAATGAATTTAAATACGTTCTTGGAACTACAATAACATCTCCACGATTTAATAGAATATTCTTCCCTTTCTCAACACTACCGTCTGAATGGTAAATGATAGCACGATTTGGGTCTCCGTCTAAGGTGTTACCCCCTGCCATACTGATGTAATCGTATATGGTAAACCCGGGAATAAATTCATAGGCTCCGGGTTTCTGGACAAAACCATTTACCATAATCCCCCTTTCTCTCAAAATATCAATTACATCTCCGGCATTCAATTTAAATTGAGCAAATTCAATTGGGAGAACACGAATAAATGATTTGGAATTATCTTTTTTACGTGTGATAATTACACTCTGTAAATCAGAATAGGTATCAAGTTTTATTCTGCGAGTTAAAAATTCCATTAATTTTTCCCCTGGTTCAATTATATCATACCCGGTTCCTTTAACTGCCCCCCTTAATGCCACTGATTCCGCAGAAACATCACCGAACGGAACGATGATAATATCTCCTTCCAAAAAAGTTGGGTTTTCGGATAAATCACCATTTCGAATAAAATTCAGATGATTAATTTGTTCTTCGTATCCATTTTGTCGCTTTATTTTTATATCAAATTCCCGGGCCAATTGATGAAAACCTTTTGCTCTGGCAATAATTCTATCCAATCGATCTACTGCAGTTGTACGGACAAAACCAGGTTTATTCACTGCACCAATAACCTGAATCTGAAAATTCCTTATATTGACTAACGCCACACTCACTTTTGCATTTGGATAGGCATTATTTAAAATATACTCTTTTATTTTTTTAATTCCGCTTGTGAGAGTTAAACCGGACACATTCACTACACCAACGGATGGAATAAATATATCACCCGTTGGAGTTACTTTGATGGGTAAGGTGAAATTTTCGCCCATTAATATATTAATTCCAAGTTCGTCTCCCGGTCCTAAAATATATTCGTTAGGATTGATGGCTTTTTCAAGAGAAAAAGTTTCCTCAAAGGACTGCACTGCCTGAATAGTTTGTCCTACTTTTAACGGGGTATCTTCTTTAAACAGATTTAACTGACCAAATCTGTTATCCTGCCCCATTGCACAAC
>CAZSIH010000144.1:1878-2936 GCA_964606925.1 uncultured bacterium | reverse complement strand
AAAGATGAATTTTTCATCACCACCCTAAGGTCTCTGTTAACTGAGGAACAATTGGAACAATTCGAGATTATTCTCTCCTACCGTGATGAACAATCTGAACTATTAAAGAACAGTCTGGAATCTGGTGACTTGGAATTCAAGGAATTCATGCTGAATCTGAAAGCCCTGCGAACGCTTTTTAAAATTCAGATTGGAGAATTACTTACCGATGAACAGGAAGAGGAATTGAAATCCATTATGGAAGAACGCAAACCCAGACATTTCCGCAAGGGGAGGGATTCTGAAAAAATGGACAGAATAAAAGAGGCAATGGCAGAAGCTTTGGGATTAACTGAGGAACAGATACAGCAATTAGAAATCCTGATGGAAGAGATAGAAAATTCACTTGAAGAATTGAAAACTTCATTTACAAACGAAGAAATAACTCAGGAACAATTCAGGGAAAATATGGTGGTTTTGTTCCAGGATCATCATGAAAACCGACGAGCTGTATTTACGGAAGAACAATTATTGATCATTGATATTCACAGGGTGTTGGCAGTCCGGGCTCACCGCCATTTTTTCAAACATAAATGGTTCAAATTCCACGGGTGATCAAAACCTGTCTCGAATTAAAAGGGAGCGAATTATCGCTCCCTTTTTTTATTTACATGGTTCTTATATTTTTGTTTACCATGAAAATTGGTACAGGTAATTTAAAATATGACATCTGATAAAACATCCGCTGATAAATCCTTTATTTTGGAGTACGTTCAATTGTTTGTGTCGGAAACTGATGGTTCCATAACAGAAAAGGACTATTCTTCTCAAATCCGAAATTTGGGAAACATTCTCATGTCACTGACTGAAACATGGAATCCGGAAAATCTCGAACAGGGAGAAAATGGATTTTATATTCGATTCGGAAAGGATTCTGATGCTGTTGGTTTTGCCATATCATTATTGGATAAAACAAAAGAAAACATGGCTTTTGAGGTGGGGGTAATTATCCATTCCGGAGAAAATATTACTGAAATTGAAAAGGGAATTGATAAAATGTATCCCCTTGCAGAACCCAA
>CAZSIH010000144.1:0-1778 GCA_964606925.1 uncultured bacterium | reverse complement strand
TATGGATGATGGAAAATAAGGGTGGTGCGGAGGATGATTTTCTGGTGTGGGGAATGACCGAAGGACTTATCGGGATATTATCCCTGTCTCAGGAAATTCAAGTCCTGCCGTTTGAAGAAATCATTAATTCATCCGGTTCTTCACTAATAGAAAAAGCAAAAAGATCGGGAATGAATTATGTGTTTATGTCAGATTTTACCAGATTGGAGAAGGGAGGTGAATTCTATTTTTCCCTCATAAATGTAAAAAACGGTAAGAGTGAATATTCTAAAAAATTGACCGTGTCTTCCAAACAGCTTCCTGAAGTTACGGGTTTCATGGCTGGGAAAATAATGGGTTCACTGGACGTGAATGATGTAGAGATAATGGAATCCCGGAAACCTGTAAACCCTGCGGCATACGAATTATATCTCAAAGGTAAATATGTTTTCGGGACAGGACAAAGATCTGAAGGGATTTCCTTGATAGAGGAATCTATATATTTGGATAACTATTTTCATTCAGCGAAATCTTTTCTTGCGGGAATCAACAGGGAAATGGGAGATTTATCAAAAGCACGTGATCTGTACAGGGAAGCCATGACCCAGGCAGGAGAAAAGGGAGACAAACAAAAGGTTAGGGAATATTTAACTTCTTTGGGAGACGTTTTTGCAGAGATGGAGGATTATCCCAATGCGCTGGAATGTTACCGCAATGCATCAACTTTGGCGGAAGAAATAAGGTACCGAAAAAACAGCCCCTACGTCATGAATCAAATTGCGACTATCTTTATTAAGTTGGATGAAACGGATTCAGCCATGTTCTATTTAAACAAATCAATAAGGATATCACACGAATTGAATGACTCGTTACAAACCGTACCGGAATTACTTTTATTAGGCAATTTGTATAATAATTCCGGAGATTATTACAATGCCTTAATTCAATTCGGAAAATCCCTGGAATACTCAAAACAAATTAAGGATACATCTGCTATTTCAGGAGCGCTCCATCACTTGAGTGATATTTTTTGGATCAAAAAGGATTTTACGCAGGCGCTTTCCCATCAGAGCGAATTACTGGAACTGCTGAAAAAAGGCAGTGATAATCGCAGTATCGCTTGGGCAGCCTTCCGGATGGGAAGTTTGTATGAAAATAAATGTGATTATGGTCAGGCTGAAAAATACCTTAAACAATCTTTGGAAATAAGGAAGCAACTGAATGACAAAGAAGACATTGCAGAAGTCATGGGTTATTTGGGTATCGTTTCTCTCAATTCAGGTAATTATAATAAGGCTCAAAAATATTTCACAAAATCACAAAAAATATATAAAGAATTGGGAATCAGGTCAGGATTAGGATTCATGAATCATAATTTGGGTGAATCCTATTTTTACAAGGGTAAACCGGAAAAATCAGAGAGATATTTCAGAATGGCATTGACCATCTGGCGGGAACTGGGAGATCCCTCAATGGAAATATGGTCATTATCCTGGCTGGTATTGGCTGAGATGAGATCGGGGAACCGTGAATTTGAAGTGGATCTGTACATCCTGAATAAAATGTTAAAGCAAAATGAAGCAGCACCGGAGGACATTCCTGTTGTTCATTACAATCTTTACCTGGTTTACGACAAAAAGAAAATTGAGGAAGAAGCGGGATATCATTTGAAGATCGCTTATGATGAAATCATGGTTCGTGCCGAAAGTTTACAATCTGAAGATGATAAAAATTTATTTTTAATCAATAATCCATTAAACGAAAAGATCATAAAAACCTGGGAAAAATTATACCTTTGA
>CAZSIH010000143.1:0-2999 GCA_964606925.1 uncultured bacterium | reverse complement strand
GTGAGAGGTGCGGAGGATGAGATGGTGATTACACCTTCCCCTGAACTTCTCAGCCAATATCCGTACCCCGGCTCGATGGTTTCGGCTTCAAAATAACCACTTTCAAAACCGTAAACCGTATATGGAATGATTAGATTGTTTTCATCTATAATAGTGTTTACATTTACTGATGAGGAAATACTGCCTATGAGGTTCCATCCTTCGGTAATGCTGATAAAGGATTCATTTATTTGCTGACCTGTAAAGGGACATGTTTCTTCCTCATTAAACCGGAGCCAGTAGCCGTTACCTATTTCCATTTCGTCTATGATTATATTCATATAACCGCCCTCTTCAAAACCGTATAATGTGGATTCATCCATAGTAACACAAGGATATTCATCGGTTTGAACAGGCAAGGAAATGAGATTCCAGTTTTGGGAGTAGTCTGTCTCCAATGTAAAACCAAATGGAATGACTTTTAATAGAGAATAATGTAATGCAAGGTTTGTTATAGTAAAGATTGGTTGGATAGGATTGGAAAAATCATAAGTGTACATATCTGATTGGTCTGGATTAAAAGTGCTTAATTCAGGATGCACCATATCAATATTGTAAATAAGTCCATCAAAGGAATCCTGGAGAATGAAAATTCCAAGATCTTCCCAACCAGTATTATCCCAGGAAATTGTAGCTTCATTTACATTGCCATCAAAGAACACATCAACCCCCCATTCATGCTCTACCAAATCATAAACTGATCCATTTATTATTTGTGTATAAAATCTATCTCCCATCCAAATTAAAGCTGCATCAAGAGGTCCGGGAAATCCGGGTGGTACATAAATATCTACCCATGGATCAAACCCGTCACTGCAATTGGGTGAAAATCCGAATGTGAGTGTATAATCATATGTGATTTGTTCAGAAGAAACATCTAACGTAACCATAAAATTCGGGTCTTCTTGGGCGAAGACGTTTTGGTTTCCGATGATAAAAACAAGAGCTGTTACCACCAGCCATTTTTGCTGTTTATATTTCATATATTTCTCCGGATTATTTTATTTTTGCAACATAATTCTCCTACAGATTTCTGTGTTTTGTAGCATATTCTACTTCATAAATACAATTTTTTGATTTGAAATGAATTTCCCGGATACCAATTTTACAAAGTAAACCCCACTGGAAAATCCGCTGGCATTCCATTTTACAATGTGGGTTCCGGGTAAGAGGTTTTCATTTATGAGGGTTTCTACAAATTTTCCTGTAATATCGTAAATGGACACATTCACATCAACCAATTCCGGGATCGAAAATGAAATCGTCGTTAACGGATTAAACGGATTTGGATGAGCGGGAAAAAGTGCAAATTTTGTGGGGGTTGGGGGAGTGGTGGATTTTCTTAATATCCACTCTTCAATATTTGGATCTAAAGTAATTTGGTTTTTATCGGTTAAATAGATTGCTTCGCTCCGTTTCATTTCGCTCGCAATGACAGGGATTAACTCCCAATTCTCACCGTCTTTAATTTCACATTCAAACGTAAGTGGACTGCCATTATTCATTACTTCAATCAAACATTCGTCCGAATGGCAGAGTTTGGTGTCTCCGGAAAAGCGGATGTCAAAACCTCCTAATGGTGGTTTCGGAGGAAGACTGTATTTAATTTCTTCGGTTGAAGACACTGACTGATCCATGAATAATTTCCTGCCGTTCATGCTGATCCAGGAGGATTCCCGCATTTGCCCGGAAGGTTCATCCACCCTGCCTGAAAAACCACCGGAAATGAAAACCGTGCCCTCATCATAAGAACGGAGCCAGTATCCCTTCCCGGGTTCCAGCATCCATGACTCCTGATAACCAATCTCGCCATAACCGTAGAGTGTCCCGGGAATGATCAATCCTTCAGGATCTGAAATATCATTCAAATACACTGGTTGGGATATCCCTGTTACCAGGTTCCAACCTTGATTTAAATCCACTGTTTGATCTAAAATATTTCCTCCCGTTATATTGACTGTCCCACCATTTTCAAACCTTAGCCAGAATCCGATACCGGGGTCCAGCATGTCTTCGCTGACGTATGATCCATTAAAGGAATAAAGAGTATTCTCAATTGCATCGGGAAACAGGAACGAAAAATCCGAATTTTCAACCATAACTGGAAGCCCAACCAAATTCCAATCCTCCATAAAAGATACCGGCAAAGTTATTTCAGAAAAATCTACACCGGGACGGGTAGTGATGAATAAAGCATCATGGTCATCCAGTTCCATTGCGGCTGTGGGATAATCATTATAAAAAGTGTATTCCAGACCAACTTCAGATGTGTGATTCTCAAGCCCAATCGTACAATATCCTCCATGGACCGGAGTATAGCCTGCAAAACTTCCGGAAGATGTATTATTGAAAGTTTTGTACTGAAGTTTGATCTCATTGTCATCATACGGGGGTGCGGTCTGATTGTACAAAATTGCCTGGAAACTGTTCAGTGAATTATAATTTTCCGTCCTCACATTGGACCATTCTACAATAAAAAAGTTGTTTCCGGGAGGGGAATAAGTATACACATCCCCGCCATTGGATGTTTTAAAATCATCCCAGAAAACCGCCAGCATGGGTGACGGACCTCCGGCGCCGGGAACAGGATAATTCCGAAATGATTCCATCTCAGTTTCGCCAAATGCGATCCAGCCGTTGGAAGAAATGCTCACTGATGAATAATCTTCACCATAAAACCGAAATGAAAATGGCAGGTTCACTTCCTTTGTAGTCTCCTCAAACTCACAATATCCGTAATAAGGGCTTCCCCATGGATCACAATCCGCATCGCTGTGGCACATCACATTGCTGTTTTCAGAGCAGATTCCCCTTCCAGCGCCTACATCGTAAATATCAAGATTATCTCCGGTGGAGGAAATTTCTATCCAGTTATAATCAGGAGCCATGTCATAGTCAAAATCACCGGAATCATAAATATAATAACCATAACTATCCGGTCCTAATGGGTCTGAAACGGA
>CAZSIH010000142.1:0-3045 GCA_964606925.1 uncultured bacterium | reverse complement strand
AAAATTTCGTCCTGAAGCCTTGTTTTGTTTCTGCTATATCAGATTCTATCAGATTATATGAAATGAAACTTGATACCAGATGGATCCCGGTTTTTATAAAAAAGTGGTGGGGATTGAAAATTTATTTAAAGTATTATTTTAATCTATCAATTTTGCCCCACAGTCACTGCAGAATTTAGCATCTTCATCCAAATCCCTCTTTTCACAAACAATACATTCCCGCTGATTAGATTGTTTTGCAATGAAGTTGATTTCTGAACTGACGATACCAGTCGGTACAGCGATGATACTGTAACCCATTATCATAATAACGGCTGCTATGGCTTGCCCCAAACTTGTAGCAGGAGATATATCTCCATAACCCACAGTCGTCAAGGTGACTATCGCCCAGTAAATAGCCCTAGGAATACTGGTAAATCCCGGTGTTTCTCCTTCGATCAAATACATGATCGAACCAAGAATTATGACCATATTCATCAAGAAGAAAAGAAAAACGTAAATCTTTCTGCGGCTGGCAACCATTGCCTTAACCAAAAGTTCGGCTTCTCCCATGTACTGTACCAGTTTCAATACCCTGAAGACCCTCAGTACCCGTAATACACGAATAACCGCCAGGACCTCCGTCCCAGGCATAATTACACTTAAGTAAGTCGGTATGACTGCAAGAAAATCAATAATTCCATAAAAACTGAAGATATAACTGGAAGGAAGTCGAATACAATAAATCCGAAGGAAATATTCAAGTGTGAACATAATGGTGAAAATCCATTCTGCAGTAATTAGAATGGTGCCAAATTTTTGGTGGTAATCTTCCACACTATCCAGCAAAACAACGATGATGCTCAAGATTATTGAGACGATAAGAACAACATCAAATAATTTCCCCCCCCAAGTGTCAACTCCAAAAATAATGATTTTTATTCGTTCTCGAATTTTACCCATGGTTTATCTTTTATCGTGATTCCTCATGAATACCCTGTCATGATTATACTTGTAATCTATCCCTAATATTGTAAATAAAAAACCCCAATATGAATTGGGGTTTTAAAAATTTGAAGGTATAAATCTATTAAACAGCCTGCATCTCTTTCAATTTTTCCTGAAGCATTTCATCAAACATCTTATCGAGATGTTCAGCTTTCACTTTCCATTGTCCGCCGATTTTCAAAGCTGGAATCTTTCTCTGCTGGACCAAACGATAAACGGTTTGTTCTTTCATATTTAAATAATCAGCTACTTCTTTTATTCCCAAGATTCCATTATTCATTTTTCAATCCTTAAAATTAAGTATATGCGGTGAGTGATACTTTACTAAATCAGTTTGTCGTATAGACACCAATATTCCTGAAAGCTGAATTGCTACCAGTTCTCATTCCTAATATCGGTTTATTATCGTCATATTTTAACTTAATTACATACTATCAACTTCTCCCAAAATAATCAATAAGAATATTTAAAAATCATAAGTAACAATAAAAAATAAGTACCACTAATGAAATTATCAAAATATATATGAAAATTTTATCAATTCATCAATGCATTGCTTTTATACCTATACTTTCAGGAATTATTTTCTCACCGGAAAAAATTACATAAAATAGAAATTTATCGTGTCTGAAGCAGCTCAATCCATTTCCTATTTTGACCTCATTTATATTTTAATCCCGGTCATTATCGTCATTTATATCTTCTTTAAATGGAAGTTAAAATTTTCCACTGTGATCTATGCTCATGTCCGCATGTTTGTTCAGCTCATTGCAATTGGATATTGCCTTAAATACATTTTCAATAATGACCATCCGGTTGTCATTTTGCTGATCCTTACTGTCATGATCATGATCGCAGGATACATTGCCCCAAGACCATTGGAGAAAAAACAATTTTACCATTATTTATATTCAACCATATCAATATTTCTTGCAGGATCTGTTACACTTTATATCGTCACCCAATTAGTCATCAAAATCAACCCGTGGTATGATCCAAATTTTTTAATTCCCCTTGGAGGAATGATCTTTGCCAACTGCATGAATTCCATCAGCCTGGCGGCGGAACGGTTTGAAAACGAAAAGGGAAAAGGATTGACTTTTGACGAACAGAGAAATATTGCATTTAAAGCATCCCTGATCCCCATCACCAATTCTCTGTTAGCAGTGGGGTTGGTCTCACTTCCGGGAACCATGACAGGCATGATCCTTTCCGGGATATCCCCAATGATAGCTGTGAAATATCAGATCATGGTCATGTGCATGATCTTCGGGTCCACCGGTATTTCATCAGCGCTTTATTTGGTTCTGATGAAAAAATACAATGAGTGACTCATTTCTATTTTAGAAAAACCATTTTAAGGGTTTCTGAATACTGATTGGTTTCCAGCCTGCATAAGTAAATCCCGGCGCTTACTGTCTTGCCGAATTGATTTGTTCCATCCCATCGTACCTTATGCCTGCCTGAATTTACTCTTTTATTCTCAAGAACCTTGATCTCCCTTCCCGACAAATCAAAGATGGAAATTTTAACATGAGTATCAACAGGAATTTCAAATTCAATCTGAGTAACGGGATTAAATGGGTTGGGATAGTTTTGGTTCAGGTAAAATCCCTCTGGAAATATTGTATTTTCCTGTACAGATAATTCTCCTTCGATTACAAACCAAGATGGCAGTAACCTGTTTTCAGTGAACAGTTCTGAATTTCCGGATGGAGTTATTTTATCTGCTAAAGCAACCTTTCGCAAAGTAGCGATCTCTCCTTCCATTTTTTGAAAAATTAAATATGAATCATCAGGCGAGTAGCGGGGATAACCTGAAGACGAACCCACAAATTCTATCCAGTTAGAAGAACCCTCAAATAAATCCACACCCATCATCCAAACCGTTTCTGAATTCTGGTTTATATAATCCAGTACTATATAATTTCCATTTGTCTGAGCGTAAGAAGGATTCCCCATACTGATTCCTGAAGGCAATGCGCCAAAAACCGGAAAGATGATTTCATTCCCCACATCCAGGATGGCTACATCCCAGTACTCTAAAGGTGATCCGTC
>CAZSIH010000141.1:1792-3205 GCA_964606925.1 uncultured bacterium | reverse complement strand
CCAAACTGCCCCTCATTGGCACCAATGTCAAAGATCGTATTCACTTTATGATGTGACAACATGGTGAAAAATCGAGCGTTCTCAGATTTTTCTATCGAAAAATTTCGTAATTCAAGATCAACTCGACGAAGTAATCTTTTGAAAAACGATTTCATGATGAAGCCTTTATTTTTTCAGAATCTTGTATCGTTAAAGATTTCATACGTGTTTTAAGCAACGGGGTAATGATTTTTGAAAATTTGGACATCCACTTGAAAGCTGATGGTGGAAGTCGTTTTTCAGTCAGTAAATGTAGATTTTGACCATTTGTATAAAAATACAGATTGAATTTTCCTGCAAGATACTCAAATGTTTTTTCCTGAAAAAAGCCAATATGCTGTCCATGTTCCATGCTAAAATACCACCATTCGTCAGGGTTTGGTAAAGGTTCAGGATAGAATTCTGTAGAGAGTAATATATTTTGTGATGTCTTCAATAGTTTTTCTATTTCAGTTAACGGATCAACAAAATGCTCAAAAGCCTCAAAACAAGTTAACAACTCAATCTGTCCATTTTTAATTTTAGTATATTCAAAACCTTGAGCAAACAGATTTTCCGTGTATTTATCCTGCCAATAATAATCAAATCCAATGTCACGCATCAAACGTACAAACACTCCATAACCGCTACCATAGTCAAGAAACTGTCCCTTTTTATTAAATAAAAAATAAATCAAAGTTGTGGTCACATTCCTATGCCACAAATTACGCATCATCATGCCTGTATCAGAATTGTTGATCGATGAATAATATGCTTCTTCCAGCCAGAAAGGATCTTCAGTTTGGACATAGCCGCACTTGGAACATTGAAAATATTTTACAGAATATTTTTTTAGCAAATTAGCAGAAAAAACTTCTGAAACTGAAAATGTACAAATACGACAGACAGGATTTGCCATTTATTTCGCCACTAGCTTTTGTACTTTCTAAATTTTAATTTTGAAAGATAATTTTCTAACCGGAGCCATTTTAATAATTCTCTCACACCAAATAAAATCAATCTTTTCAGTAAAGCAACATGGACTTCGATTTTATGCGGAAATTTTTTTCTTATGATTTGAATGGCCTCCCACATCACTTTGAATTCTTGAGTTGCGGAAACTCCACCACCGTCCATTTTGATAACGGGGTTTCCCTGTAAATAATATGCACTTCCGCTAATTTTAATACAGCTATTCTCCCAACGGCAAATCCAATCATAATCACCTGTCACATATTTCAAGTCAAAAAGACCGACTTTATCAAAAACGGATCTTCGCACCACCATTGTCTGATGAAGATAGGGCATTCCATTTCCAATGTTGGGATACAAATTATTTTGTTTCCGTAAAGGTCGCATCACGAATTCCCCAATCATTGCATCATCATAAAGTTC
>CAZSIH010000141.1:0-1692 GCA_964606925.1 uncultured bacterium | reverse complement strand
AAATCCTTCACAGATTCAACAGTGTGTAACAACTCATCATAATTGTTAAAGGTGATTGTAACAATAGATAAAAGGCTCATGTCATTCATGAAGATGCCCGACGCAACCGAAAAACTTTCCATTTTTTTAACAGCCATTCCACCAGTGCATCCTCCTGATCATCTTCACCATTTCTAACATAACGACAGCGCAAAACCAGCATGGAAATCACCCAGAACATGGTCACAAAATTCAAATGCAAATACATTCCAAGTGAAAACCAGCCCAAAAGCCATGGCTCCATTCCACGAGCATGTTTTCTCAAATCACCCATGATAAATATAATCAATACGCCGGTGACCACAATTCCCCGCTCCAAAAGGGTGTGTACCAGAGAATGATGCGGATTAGGCCCACCGTTTGGCCAATCTCCCATACCCCAAGCGAATGTCTGCATGGTCTTTGTCCATTCACGAATTCCTATCATATTCCAATCGAGTCGTCCAGGATCTTTAATGGAATGTACCATTCGCTCTCCAAAAATTTCAATTCCTTTCCATTGTCCTGTGGCGAATTGTTCTAAAATCCAAAGAGACAAACCTGCAAGGAACAGATAAAGCACAATGGTTCTGCTTGTTTTAGAAAAAACCCAACACCAAACGGGCAAAAAGAGATAGCCTAGTCCTACAACACCAAGAGCCAAGGCAAAATTTCTGCTTTCTGTCAACCAGCCCAAAGTCAATGCAGTCAGCAAGGCTAAGGGTAACCTCCAACGCACAGCAAGCATTGCAAATAGGAAACAGTAAATTGCAGTCCAATTGGGATGAAAACGGTTCCCAAAATCAAATGTCCAACGGCTTCCTTGAAAGTATGAGTTTGTTTCCCAAATGATCCACAAAACAAAAACAAAAAAGGTATCAATCAAAAATCGTTGTTGATTTTGGATTGCTGGTCTTAGCGAAACCACTATGACAAAACAGCCAACGATTTTAATGGTGTAAATCCAAAATGCATAATCTGTTTTGTCCACAATAAATATGGCTAGCAGGCAGGACCCCATGAGTGTAATTCCTGCTTCCCAGGGGATTGATGATTTGCGTTGAAATAGCCACAGAGTTGCGATAACAACATAAAAAGGAATTGAAGTCCAGTAGGCTCCTGAAATGATAATCACTGGAATCAGTAACAAGGCCGCCCAAGGCCCTTCATCAGGGAGGATATTTTTTTTTAGATCTATTAGATATGGAAATTTTCTTTTCATGAATTTCTTTAAAATATAGTATCTGCCATCGAATAATAAATTTATCGCTTTATTCAGACTTCACTATATTGTCACAGGTATGTTTCAGAGTATATAATTTATGCTTTGATCATTCAGTTAGTAGTATTTATTTTTGACACCAACAGTTTGATAAAGTTTAGAGATAATTCGAAGAAAAAATGGTTTAAAATATTGGCCCATTTCTGTGTATGAATCAGAATCCTTCAAGCGGACCATTTGGTGAGGGTGATGTAAGGGGAGTCTAATTTCTTGAGCTGGAATTTTAGATACATGAGAAGTTACTTTGGTGTGTGTACTGTCTTCACCGAATCCGATATTAGATACTAAATTAATATCCGGAACAATTGCCAATCCATTTTGGGCCCAACAGGAAAATGTCCATTGGTGATCCCATGTGTCGATTTCCCCACTTTTTACTTTCTGGTGCACAG
>CAZSIH010000140.1:0-3262 GCA_964606925.1 uncultured bacterium | reverse complement strand
TACTCATCATTCTAAATCCAGAATCACCACTTATGGTACATTTTTCAGGATCTGTGGTAACAACAATATTATCAATATACAATCCTTCGTCTTCAGAGGTCATGCTAAAGTATTTTAATTTGATATCGAGAGTGGAATTACTGGATAACGTTACAACAGGACTAGTGTAAGTTGCAAAACCGTCATTGGTGGCTGTACAATTTTCTTCTGAGCCAGTACCACCAATCCGGTGAGATAAAGTTGTTGCAGTGCCACATTCACCATCGCCATCAAAGTCAGTATCAATGGCAAAGATTGTATTGGTGGTTCTTCCTGGGGTGGATTGAAACCATAGTAAGTTTTGCTCGGAGCCGCTGTCAACCTGGTAAGTGATCTTAAATTCGTCACCTTGGTCCATATCATTATAATGATGTACAAGTGCATCAAGTTGTAATACAAAACTTGATGCACCAGAGATGTTAATCTGGTCTAAGGTAATATAAGGATTACCTGCACTAATATCTTCAGCTGCCCAATAATACCCATCTTCCGTAACACTTGTCATATTATGGTCCGATCTATTGAAAACATCTTCCCATCCAGAGCCTTCAGTTGTTGATGGTGTATAACCATCACCATCGGTCTCAAAATCAATTGTTATGGTTGCTCCAAAACCAACACAAAATGAAAACAGGAACACCAATACCGTCTTAATGCCGTTGGTTTTAAATACTCGTTTTATTAATGGTTGCATATCAAGCTCCGTTTGTCATGACTTTATTTGTCAGGTCAATCCTTCCACAATAATCTTCACCCACATCACTGAATTCAGTGATACTAGCTGTGTACCCCCCCACTTGATTCAAAGCTATGTGACCAAAATTGGGCATTTATAATTGAATGGGTTAATGCTATAAAAAATAAAGTAGAACATATATATTTTATGTTTTGTACGATATTGGGGGTAATAACAACGGATTTGTTTGAAAGACTGTTCATGTGACCATAAAAGTATATACATTTGTGTAAACAAAATCAACAACTTCCACATAAAATATTTCTTAACTTAAAATAGAACAAATAGGGTTTTTGGTAATAATATTTAGTTAAACAAAGGAAGATATATGGATTTTGGAACAGCTATTGGTCTTTTAGCCGGGATGGCGATAATTGCAGTTGGTGTAGTGCGCAACGGCGGAGATTTATTTTGGTTTTTTAACCTTAATTCAATTCTTATCGTAGTGGGAGGGACGTTTTCCGCTACGTTGGTGAATTATCCTTTGAAGAATGTAATGAACATTTTTCGGGTAGTAAAAAATGTATTCACCAGTGAAGATTATGATTATCAAAATATGATTGAGCAAATCGTGGAAAAGGCTGAAAAAGCTCGTAAAAACGGTGTTCTTGCCTTGGAAGCTGATTTACCAAAAATAGAGGATACTTTTTTGAGAAATGGTATAGAATTAGCCATCAATGAGAGGGACTCGGGGTTATTGCGCACATATTTACGTCTTGAGTTGAGCAATATTGAAAGACGGCATTCCATGGGGCAAGAAATATTCTTTTATATGGGTGCATATGCTCCTGCTTTTGGAATGCTGGGAACGATTATTGGTTTAATTATTATGATGAATAATTTTACCGGTGCCGGAAACGGACAGGAAATTGACGATATGTCCTTTGACGTTGCCCAGAAATTTGCACAATTACTTTCTGGAATGGGATTGGCTCTTATTACAACATTTTATGGCGTCCTACTTGCCAACCTTCTTTTTCTGCCTATAGGTGGAAAACTTAAAAGAAAATCTGAAAATGAAATGATGCTGAAAAATATTGTTGTGGAAGGTATAATTAGCATTCACAAAAAAGATCATCCAATACTTATCAGAGAAAAATTAATGACGTTTGTTCCTCGAACAGAACGGTTGACAGAGGAGTAATTTTGGCACAAAAATCGATTGCTGTCTCTGCTGAAGAAGCACGGGCAAAAAGCACTGCATGGGCAATGACATATGCAGATATGGTTACATTACTTTTAACGTTTTTTATTTTGCTGCTGGTTATTTTGAATGATGCAGAAAAGCACATTGACCGCGTCATTAACTTACTTTTGGACGAAACATACGAAGAACTCAAGGAAAGTGTGGAATCATCTTACGTGGCAGTGGAGCGGGTGACAAAAGGGGTGAAAATAACCATGGCCAGCGGTAAACTGTTCCAATCGATGGATGCTGAAGTACAAAAAATGGTTTATCCACTATTACAGCAAATAGGTGGTATTATACGCGTGTCAAAGGTATTAAATGTAGATGACGATCCAAAATATGATAAATTGCTTGTAGCTATCGAAAAACGAGGGGGTTTTTTGAATGTAGAAATTAGATGTGAAGGACATACGGATGATTTGCCCCTTCCTAGTAATAAGAATTTTGTAAGTAACTGGGATTTATCAACTGCTCGCGCACTCAATATTGTAAAATTATTGAGCGAATTTTCTCGAATACCGGAAAATAAATTTTCCGCAATGGGTTACGGAGAATATCGCCCGGTTGTTAATATGAATACAGTTGGGAAAAACCGATTAGACGTTAATGAAGCTAGAGCAAAAAATCGAAGAGTAGAAATTTATCTGGATGCTTTTATAAAAACAAATACTCTAACACTTTAATCCAATTTGAAAAAAATATTTATCATTCTTGTACCAATATTTATTTTGGCTCAAGAAACAGAAACAATCAAAAAAACAGAAATATATTCTTCACCTAAAGAATCTAAAAAGCTGTCTATCGGACAATTATTTCCCGGAACAAAAGTTACAAAACTGAAGAAAGATAAATCTGGAAAATTCATAAAAGCGACAATTGAATTTTATATTCCAATTGAGTCTCTTGAAGAAGGTCGGGTATCACATTTTGCCGGTGTGGAACAGATTGCGGATAATGCCAAATACACACTTTTAAAATCAACACGAGAGGGGAAAAGGATAAAAATATCGCTTCAAATAAAAAATGCTCATGCGAACAAAGAACTAGATTTTTCAGCGATGGCTTTTGTGAAAGTTATTGGCAAGGGAGAAAATAAAGGCGAGCTAAATCCATTTGAAGGAAAGCACCAAGGTCTTGCGATTATTAAACCTAATGCATCAGTCACAGCTGAATTGGTTTATGATTTCAAATCAAAACCAAAAAATGTAGAATTGATCTGCACCGGCAAATTAAATGGAGATCGAG
Organism: uncultured bacterium; assembly: GCA_964606925.1. Taxonomy (GTDB): domain Bacteria; phylum Fidelibacterota; class Marinisomatia; order Marinisomatales; family AB-629-J13; genus AB-629-J13. The sequence goes on along the minus strand of CAZSIH010000140.1, from coordinate 53 downwards.
TATATTATAATTTAGGATTCTAAAAATTCGATACCAAAAATAAGCTCTACAAA
>CAZSIH010000139.1:0-3288 GCA_964606925.1 uncultured bacterium | reverse complement strand
CAAAAAACCAACGAGACAAATCAATTAAATGCGGCCCTTGATCAATCAACTCACCTCCTCCAGAAAGTTCTGGGTTTGCACGCCATTCCTTGTTGTAACCGAGTCGGCCGCCATGACCGTATCTCGCGCGGATAAACATCAACTCGCCTAACTCCCCTGAATCAATCAGTTCTCTTGCCTTGCGTAAAGATCGATGATAGCGATGATTGAAACCGACATGAATTTTAACGCTTTTTTGTTTAGCCGCCAAGATCACAGGTTCCAACTCTTTGGCATTTCGTGCAGCCGGTTTTTCCACCAGGATATGCTTGCCTGCTTCGATTGCCGCCAAAGTTATTTCCGCCAGAGAGTCGTGTAAAGTCGCCACAAAAACAAGTTCAACTTCTGGTAATTTTAGCAATTCTTGCCAATCATCAAATGCGGTTGCGTTTGTAGTATCGGCTAAAGATTTAGCCCTCTTCTTATCAATATCTGCACATGCCACCAGCCTTCCACCCTCTCCCAGTGACTTGGCTCGTTTTTGACCGATTAGCCCACAACCGATAATTCCAATTCCAAATGTTTGTTTTCTCATTTCACATATCTCAAACATCACCCCAATCAAAACCACGGTCGCGACCCGCAATACGACGTAACGTGTATACATCACTATTTCCCAATTCGTCCAAATGTTCCGGCCAGTCTTTCCACCTGTCCCAGAGAGTGCTGATCAGCTTACCTGTAATACCGTCACTTGCGGATGAAGCCAAAAATAATGCTAACTCTGCACCTTTGTTGAGTGGTATACCACCGTTATTTTTTTGCTTTAACGCATTTTTATAAAAATCTTCACCCACTTTTTCAGGTCCTGAGTCGAGTATTTCTTGCAGCATGTTTGTATTTAAGGCTCCTGGAGCAATCGCATTTACATCAATCCCAAAACTGCGTACTTCCTCTGCCAAAGTATCAGCAAACCGAACAATTGCAGCTTTGGATGTTGCATAAACACTAAGATTAGGTAAGGGTTTGGTTGCTCCTCCTCCGGATAATTGGATGATTTTTCCATAATTTTGTCTTTTGAAATGCGAAATAAGAGCACGGCACATTAGTACGGAACCAAAAACATTTATTTCAATAGCTTTTTTCCATTCATCCCAATCTTGATCTTCGATTGCTCCTTTCGGTCCATAAATTCCAGCATTATTGACAAGAATCTGGCATCCTCCTAATTTATCAAATGTATCATCTACCAAAGCATTGACTTCATTTACATTAGTAACATCACATTTTTTTATAAATATTTTTTGATTTTCACCAAGCAATGGATTAAGTTCAAGCTCTACTTTTTCCAGCAAATCATAGTTTCGAGCGCATAACATTACATTTGCTCCAGCGGTTACGTAACTCTTCGATATTTCCCTCCCTAATCCCTGATTTGCACCTGTAATAATTGCAATTCTACCAGATAATGTTTTTTCAGTCATTCACCCTCATATGTTGCAGGCATTCCGACAGCAATGTAATTTATTCCCAGCGGGAAAATTTCATTTTGCAAATGCCGATTTGCATCAATCACCAAATAATCATTCCCAACAAATTCTAATAATTTTTTTGCAGTTTCTCTAAACTCTGCCCACTCAGTTCCGACCACCAATACTTTTGTGTTTCCCAGTGCCTCGAGTGCATCGTCAAAACGGTCAACCTTATCATTCCAACGACTTGGCAACTCTTGTACCGCTGGATCATACACGCGTACATTTGCCCCCTCTTCAATTAGCCAGTCACATAACGCTACTGCTAAAGAACGGCGCAGGGTACTTGTTTCAGGTTTGTATGTCAAGCCCCAGATTGCTACGGATAACTTATTTAAAGGTGTAAATTTTTCTGAAAGCTTTCTCTTTACCCATTTTTTATGTTCATCATTGCTCACACGAACAGACTGAAGCAGTGGTACAGCTAATGCTTTTTCTTGTGCGGCTTTATCTAGAAAATCTATATCACGAGCTAAAGTTCCTCCAGCAAAGGGGCCCCCTGGAGACAGGTACGCACGAGGTCCTATTCTCGATTCTGTTTTCAAACCACGCTCTACTTCTTTTGCATCAGCTCCATATAATTCACAAATGGCTGCCAACTCATTGGCAAATGTTACAGAGGTAGCCAAAAAAGCATTGATTGCGTGCTTAGTCATTTCTGCTGATTCTACAGACATCCATTCAATTTTATTTGTAATCGGAGAAAAAAGTTTTTTTAACTTCTCTTTTGTTTCATCATTACGCGTTCCAACAACAATTCGGTCTGGATTTAAAAAAACATCTATTGATTTTCCCAAACGAAGATTTTCAGGAGAATAAGCAAAACAAATCTGTTTTTTAATATAGTTATCCTTTACAAAATTTTCTAACTTCTTAATTGATCCAACTGGAATTTGCGAAGATATCAACACAACAGTGCCGTCATTTAATTCAGGTAAAACGCTTTTTATTTTGCCCAAAACTAATTCAACATCTGCTTGGTCATCTTCATCTACAGGAGTATCAAACGTAACCCATAGTAATTCAGCATCAGCAACAGCCTCTCTAGAGCTTTGTGCAAAACGCAGATGTCCTTCATTGATCTCATTCTGGATCATTTCATCCAAACCAGGTTCAAAAAGTGGAGCTTTACCTTGATTTAAGTTACTTATGTTGTTTGAATCACCATCCAATCCCACTACATCATGCCCAACCGAGGCTAAACAAGCCGCTGTGACTGATCCTAAATGCCAAAGTCCTTGCACACAAATTTTCATCGTTAATCCCTCTCCTCAAAAACCCATTCATTTGTTTTCAAATACTGTATGGTTTTAAGGACTCCATCCTTTATACTAAGTTTAGGTTTCCAGCCTAAATCTCGGATTTTGCTGGTATCAAGAAAGATAAATGGGTTATCTCCGATCCAGCCACGATCACCTCCGGTATACTCCAACTTAGGACTCACTCCAAGTTCTTCACAAATCCATCCAATTGAATCATTTACTTCACAGTACCCATCCACGCCAAGATTGAGAACATTTACAGACTCATTCGATTTTTCCAAAGCTAAAAGTATGGCATCGATACAATCTTGAATATAAAGGTAGGATTTCCGCTGCTTGCCGTTTCCAAGAACTTCCAAGCGTGAAGGATTTTGTTTCAGTTCCCGATAGAAGTCAAAAACGTGTCCATGCGTGTAGCGTTCTCCCAATATGGAGACAAAGCGAAAGATCCATGATTGAAAACCGAATCCTTCACAATAAGCCGCAATCATTCCTTCTCCTGCCAATTTGGAAGC
>CAZSIH010000138.1:2859-3323 GCA_964606925.1 uncultured bacterium | reverse complement strand
GAAATGGTGATTCTAAAATTTGGCGGCGGGCTTGTGGAAAAGCATCTTCCATTACTCTTTGTTTTTGTGACAATTTCAAATAGGATTCTGCTTCGATTCTTGCTTTTCCTGAACGAATTTCTTCTTTTGACAAAAAAGCATCAAAAATTAATTCAATATCATCAATGTCATCATTTAAAAGGTCAATATCTTTAAAACACTTTTGAGAAAATTCACCGCCAGTTTGGGAATAATAAAAACGCCATTTTAAACCGTCAGTAATTATTGAAAATGGTGCCGTATTATTTCGATTATAATCTCTTAATTGAACTTCATATTTTGGTAAATCATATTCAAGTTTTCCAACAGCCTTAATTTCAATAAAAACACTTGGGGTTGGTGAATTGTCAAATAAGGCAATATCTACTCGTGATTTATCTTCATTTGGGACGCCTCGGAAAGGCGTTCACCCACAGCGTCAAAGC
>CAZSIH010000138.1:0-2849 GCA_964606925.1 uncultured bacterium | reverse complement strand
CTAGAAACAAGTGAAAAACGGACATTTTCTTCATTTTTGAAATATCCCTTTTTAATGAATTCCCGTATTTCTAATAAAATTTCATTCATACTTTAAACCTTGTTCCCATTATTTGATTGATGAAATATAACCATGTTTATACGACTTATCAAAAAGTGTAAATCGCACTCAAAGAGTTTGTTCATCATTTATTAAATATTGCCTATCAACCCTTACTCAAACCCTCTACTGCTTTCAGCACATCCCTCCGGCTGATCTGTCCAACCAATCTTCCGTCTTTGTCCACTACAGGAAACCGCCTGAAACTGGTGGAGAGAAATTTTTCCGCTACTTCCATGATACTGGCGCTTTCTTTAACAGTAAACACTTCGGTACTCATGAGGTCAGAAACCAGTGCACCAATCTCATTATGGTAGGAAGCATCAAGGATGGTATTCATTCCGTCTTTTTCTGAAAACACCCCGATAATATTTCCCTCTTTATCCACAACGGGAGCACCGGAAATTTTAAAATTTAATAAATCTCGAATGGCTGCCAGTGCGTTCATCTCAGGTGAAAAAGTAACCAATTTGGTCACCATGTATTTTTTAACACTGAAAGGTTTGTCCATATGTATCTTCCTTTACGCTGAATTTACACTTTTATCATAAACATTAAATAAAAATTTTGATTCATCATTCAGATACTTATTCATTAATAGAATTACTCAAAAAGTGAAGATTCCCGTTCCAAAAGGATTTCAGATCTTTCTTTTTCCATGAGGTTTTCCGGCATGATATCCGGAATCTGTGTTGGGTCTAAAGTCATAACTTGGGATAGTTCGTCATGGAATGCCTCACGGTGTCCCGATTTTATAAAATAATATTCAGCTCTTGCTGTCCTGTGACTGAAGCAATCCGGGTACAACCGGATCGCTTTGTCAAAATAGAATTTTGCTTGTTTCACATCCATTCCGGGTAAACGAGAATATAAAATTCCTAAAAGGCGAAGGGGTCCTCCAAAATCATAGGTTGGGTCAAGGCTGTGTATCCGGTGGAATAAAGATTCGAGTAAATCCCGTTGTTTCATGCGTTCCCTCACCGGTTTAGGAAAAATTAATTCTCCCAGATTAAGTCCGAACATATACAGTGCGGGGAGGGATGATTCATTTGAATTTTCTATTTGAGTCAATAAGAAATGCCTGCCCTCACCTGAATTAAGGATGGTCTCAGGATTAATTTCCTTCGAGTCAATTTTTAAAACGATAGATAAAGCGGTTAAAGTTCCTTTCATAAAAAGACTGTCTCTATTTAATTTATTTTGTTCAATATATTTTCCTTCAAAAAAACATGACCGGCTGTATAAAAGAGCTGTTTTTTCATCCTGTGATCTCATTTGATGTGCTTTGAAAAGAAAATTCCTTGCCCAGACAGCATTTTCAGGTTTTGCACGTTTTTCCCAATATTCATTCCCCTTAACAATTAAGAAATCAACATTTTGAGATAATAAATCTTTTTGACTGGGCTGATTCGGTGAACAGGAATACCAAAATGACATCAGGAAGAAAATCAAAGGAAAGCATAATTTATGGTAATTCATTTGCTTGTAGCTGGTAATTAGAAAGATTCACGGTGTAAATTTCAACCGTTAAATTACAGATGTTTTTTTGTCTATGAAAAAGAGTATTGCATTAAAAGGAGTGGATATTCAGGCATTGATCGGTGCCGGTGACACGAACCTGCGGATACTGGAAGATAATTTTTCAGCCCGTGTTGTCGTCAGGGGAAATGAATTCCACATAGAGGGGGAAAAAGATGAAGTAGAAAAAATCGGAAATCTTGTTCATGAAATGAGCCAGACATTGAATCGTAAGGGGTCACTAACCCAAAAAAATGTACAGGATTTAATGCGAATTACCGTGAATCGTGATCCAGATCAAAAAGATAAACAAGTAGATGATGTGATATATTATGGTCGTAAAGGAGGAATTTCTGCTAGGACCAATGGTCAGAAAAAGTATGTGGATTTAGTAAAGAAAAACGGTATCGCATTTTCTATTGGACCTGCAGGGACAGGAAAAACATATATTGCAGTTGCCTTTGCAGTGGCTGCATTGGAAAACCATGATGTAGACCGCATCATTCTATGCCGTCCTGCTGTTGAAGCAGGAGAAAATCTCGGTTTTCTTCCGGGAGATCTGAAGGAAAAGGTTGATCCGTATTTAACACCCCTCTATGATGCATTGGGGGACATGCTTCACAAAGCAAGATTGAATCCATTACTGGTGAAGAATATTATCGAAATTATTCCATTGGCATATATGCGGGGAAGGACTCTGAATAATGCTTTTCTTATTTTAGATGAAGCCCAAAATGCCACTCCCATGCAGATGAAAATGTTTCTTACAAGATTGGGAGTGAGTTCAAAAGCAATAATTACCGGAGATATAACCCAAATTGATCTTCCCAGGAAATCTGATTCCGGTTTACTTCAAGTAATAGATATTTTAAATGATATTGATGGAATTGGATTTTGTCAATTAGATAAATCTGATGTAGTCAGGCACAAGCTTGTAAAAGATATTATTGAAGCATATAATTCGATGAATAATGAAGGATGAAAAAATAAATAATATTTTTGTATAAAGTCTATAGTATTACTTGATTCCAGCTTACAATAAATTGTTTCCCTAAAATTATTTTGCAACTATATTTAAGGGAAGGAATACAATAATTCTGATTCATATTTTATCTACTTCAAATTCTTTAAAATGATAAAGCGAAATAGTTTCACCGCCCATACTGAACTCAATCTGTCTCCATTTTTTGAGCGCACATCTAAACTGAATGAATCCCAGGAATGGCGCCGCT
>CAZSIH010000137.1:0-3558 GCA_964606925.1 uncultured bacterium | reverse complement strand
AATAGTGAAATATCATGGGGGGCAAAACTCCAAAAGACATTCTCTTCTTTGCGCACCACGCCCAGATTCAGGCGATTGCTGTATATATACTGAAGATCACCGATAATTCCATCCTCGATCATTTCTTTCATTTTTATGATGGCTGGATGAAATAATAATAAATGGCCTACAATCAGTTTCCCATCTAAAATTTTTATAAGGTATTGAATTTTCATCCCAGCCTCAACGGATAGGGTTAATGGCTTTTCCACCAAAACAGGCGTTTTTTTCTTAAGTATATCTTTGGCTAATTCTAAATGGGTAACAGGGGGTGTAGCCACAACATAACCATCAAAATTTGTTTGAAATGCATTTTCAAGTGAATCAAAACAGGCTGTCTGGGGGAATAATTCTTTAATTTTATTTCTTTGTTGCGCATCAGGGTCCACGACGCCGCCCAAGGCGCCGAGTTCAAAAAGGGTTCTTATATGATTTTTACCCCATCTGCCAGCGCCGATAACGCAAATTTTGATATCATCCATAAAATTAATACTTAAAAACTGTTGCTAAAGAAGAAGACACCAATCCAAATATGGCAGAAAAGACCAAAAACAAAAAGCGTTTGGGAGCACTTTTTCTTGAAGGCGGTGTCGCATGATCAAGAATATGGAGAATGGAGGTTTGCTTCACTTCTTCTATCCGGGCCAATTCTAATTGCTGCTGAAGGGTTAAATAGACCTGTTTTTTCGCCTCCACTTCCCGAAATAATCTTGAAAATACCATAAATAATTCAGGTGAATCTTCATAACCGCGATTTCTTTCCTTAAAATCTTTTAATGCCAGTTCAGAAGATTCCAATTCACTTTTTACAATAAAAAGCCGGTCTGATATAAACAGTTTTTCTTTCGTCGACTGGGCCGAATTTTCTTTTTGTATATATAATTGCACCTGGTCCCCAATAAAATTAGCCACACTGGCTGATACAGGAGGATCCTCCAGTGTCACGGTTATTTTAATGAGACCTGATAAACGATCCTCTACCACCTCTACATGGTCAGTAAATTTTTTAATTGCCTGTTCTTTTATATATGCGGAGTCATTCATACTGGCGCTAAATGGGTTGTACCAAGGGGGCTTGTCCATATTCCAGAGTTGATAAAGGCTCACCTTTGAACCATTTTGTTTAAGCCACTTTTGATCCAGCACTTTATTGGCAATTAAGCGGGACTTTACCACATCCGGTATATTGAAATTCTGGTTGTTGTCTGGCATATTCATGCCAAAGTTTGTTGCTAAAGATTGAAATTGCCCTAATCCCTGCATACCATCTTTTTTCGCGGGGTATAGTGAAATCTGAGCAGAATAATACTTGGTAAACAGAAAAGAAAAACCCGTTCCCAGTATTGCAGCAAGCAATGCTGTTAAAATAATATTTTTTCTTTTTGTATAAAGGACCCTAAACAAAACACCAAAATCGATAATATTATCCTGGATGATTTTCGGTTTTTCGGCCTCTTCATCTTCCATTTTAAAATCTGCATAAGCAATTTTAAGACGTTCCAACACATCCACATTGATGGTGGTATGACCCTTTTCATAATTGATCAGGGTTGCCCTGGAAACGCCCAATTTTTCGGCCATATCCTCCTGGCGAATATCATTCATCAGACGGAATCGTTTTATTTTCTGGCCCAGTGTCAAATTAATTTGGACTGGTTTGACTTGCCAATAACATTAAGGTCAGGAGTGTTGTTGCAACATTAGCGGTTTGACTCGAGATCATAGTGAACGCCTGCCACATCGTTGGGCCCTTAGAAGAACCGCTTAATGCCCGCTGGTAAACAAGGATTGTTGATCCTTCGATCACTTTGGGGGAAGACCACCTTGATTTGGGTATTGCGGTTCCATTGGGATGGATTACAACCACATCCCTATTATCAGCGAAAGCAGAAAATCCTCCGGCGCGGTTAATATATTTTTTTAATGAACTTCCTTTTTCGAAGGTTACATATCCAGGCTGGTTTACTTCGCCGCTCACCAGCACAAGTCCAGATTTTTTCAATACATTCAGGCTATCGCCATTATTGAGGAAAAAGGTATCGTCTTCCCAGGCGATTTTCAAAGAATCCCGGAAAATCTCTATCCCGTTTTTAAGGGCATGATTGGTATATCCGCCGGCCAAATCTAAAATAGTACCTAGGGTGGTTAAATTATTCACAGGGTAAAGGCCGGGTATCTTGACCTCACCGGTGATTTTGACCGATTCAATGGGTTGATGTTGATCCGTGCGAGGAATCGTGATATGGTCGCCATTGGCCAGTGCAAAGTTTTCATTTTCCAGATCTACAACTATTTTTAAGGGTGTCTGTCCAGATGGATTTTTGCGACTCACAATAATCCGCGAAAAATCAATGGTATGCATAAAATCAGTGTCATAAGTGGTCATGGTGGCATCAATCAAATCCTGCAGCTTCATATCTTTCTGGTAGGGATATTTCCCGGGATTTTTTATTTGACCCTCTATGCGGACAAACCAATCAATCTCCGGTTTCATTGGCACATGAATGCTATCGCCGTCGGAGAGTTCAAAATTTGATGTTTGGTTTTCTTTTAACAAGTAACCGTTATTTTCTGAATCGCTATTATTCTTATAAACAAATATTGTTTTTGCTGCTTTTACATCTTTACCACCAGCGATTTTTATGAGATCATCCAGTGATTCCTTTTCAGCAACCTCATAATAACCCGGATTTCGTACGCGACCCGTCAGGGGAATAGTGGATATTCTTGGGGGAATATAAATAATATCCTGATCCATTAGCCGGAGATCACTCACGTTTTTGCCTAAAAATATATAATTATAGACATCCACAGTTCCGATTTTTTGTCCGTCACGTAGCACCTGAATATCCCTCAGAGAGCCCTTGTTATTGACGCCGCCGGCCTGGGTGAGGCCTGTAATGACATTTGAAAAAGGATGTATCATATGGACACCGGGGATATTCACAAAACCGACAAAGTGCACATTTACAGATTTCAACTCACCAAGGGTAATATCAATAAAGGATTTCGGAGTCTTCCCTAATAAAGTTGAATAGACATGTGAATATTTTGAAATAATATATTGTTTTGCCTCCGCTACCGTTTTTCCGCCCAAATTTAGTATGCCGATATTATCTATATAAATCTGCCCATCCCTGTTGATTACTTTTGTATTGTGCGCTTCAGTTTCGCCCCAAAGGGAAATAATCACCTCATCTCCAGGTCCAAGGCTATAATGTTTTGGAATTGGTAAATTCTGCCAAAAGGGAATGGTATCCCGCTGGGTGAAAATTTCATAACCGATGTAGGGCATTGTTTTTGCTGAGTCTTCTAAAAACTTTAACTGTACAAGCAATTTTTCTGTGTTTACTAATAATGATTCCACATCCTTTCTTGAGTAGATCAGTTTATCAGGAAGGGCTGTGCTCTGTGCTGTTTTTTCAGCTTCAGATATATCTGCCGGCTTTTGGAGGGCCTGGCGCTCAAGGGCTTTTTTATATTCGGATTGGAGTCGTTGGAGCTCTTGGTAGGATTGAG
>CAZSIH010000136.1:0-3635 GCA_964606925.1 uncultured bacterium | reverse complement strand
TGGTCAATAATTCTGGCGGTCCACCCGGCGGACCCATTATAGAAGCTGAAGAAAATGAATTTCGTGTTGCGTTTGAAAGGCTATTGATCTGTAATCAGATCATGGCAAAAGCAGTGGTTCCAGGCATGAAAGAATTAGGCGAAGGACGAATTATCAATATAATTTCTATGTCTGTTACACAAGTAATTCCCGGGTTAGGGGTATCAAATACGATTCGCGGGGCCGTAGCTCAATGGGCAAAAACACTGGCCTTGGAGTTGGGTGAATTCGGTATCAAAGTGAATAATATTCTTCCGGGATACACCGCTACCACAAGGCTTCAGTCCCTTGCAGAATCAAAGGCGAAATCCTTGGGTGTTTCACCTGGCGACATCAATGAAGTATGGAAAAATAATACATCCCTCCGTCGGTTGGGCAAACCAAGAGAAATCGCCAGCGCTGTGGCATTCCTAGCATCAGACGCTGCCAGTTATATTAATGGCCATGATATTTCCGTGGATGGCGGACGATTGGGCGCCTAATGGAAAAACGGATTCAATACGAGCAGATAACATCTCTTGATCCGGATTGGGTTCGTTCCCAGATTGGTAAATTCATGGCGGAAGATATTCCTGATGGCGATGTAACAACGGAAGCCACGGTTTCTGGTTCAATATTTGTCGTTGCAAAAATGGTTGCTGTAGATAAATTCATTTTTTGCGGAGAATCCATTATACCTTATTGTTTCCCGGAACCATGTTTAGTGGATGTCAAAAAAAAAGATGGCGAATGGGTTCAGCCCGGAAATACTTTAGCAATAATTACGGGCCCTGCGGGTCCAATTCTAACCTATGAGCGCGTTACCTTGAATTTGATTCAACGATTGTGCGGTATCAGCACGGAAACCAAAAAATATTGTGATTTGAATTTGCCCGATCATTTCAAGGTCATGGACACACGAAAAACCACACCTGGACTCCGCCGCTTTGAAAAATATGCTGTATCCGTGGGTGGTGGATGGAATCATCGCCTGGATCTATCATCAGCAATTTTGATCAAGGACAACCATCTCCAAGCTGCCGGAAGCATAAAGGCGGCAATTGAATTATCCCGTGAACAAAACAGGAAAAACCTGCCCATGGAATTGGAAGTGGATACGCTGGATCAACTACAGGAAGGATTGGACATGAATGTGGATGGTTTTCTTTTAGATAATATGAATCCGGAGAAAGTAAAGGAAGCGGTCACCATTATTCGCAGTCAACCAGATGGTGATGCCATTTTTGTGGAGGCCAGCGGCGGGATTAACTATAACACCTTGGAATCTTACGCTTGGACGGGAATAGACAGTGTGTCCATGAGCGCCATAACGGCGCAGGCAAGGGCTGTGGATATTAAATTGGAATTTATAAACTGATTATTTTATAGTTTGGAATGTGTTCCGTCGCAAAAGGGTTTATTACCAGATTGCTTACAACCACACAAGGCCAAGTTTTTATCTGACACATTAACTAATTTGATTGGTGTCATCCCTGTACCTCGGTGTGACCCATCACAAAAAGGTTGTTTTTATGACAATCCTCACGCGCACCAGGCATATTTTTTCTTTTCACCTTTGATGGTGTAAGGTTTTTTTGTACGCATTTAGGTAGATCCACTATTTTCTTCTATCCAATTTTTTTTAATAAAAAATGTACTTGACAATTTATAAATAATTTTTGTTAATTCAATTATTAAACATAGAGTTTAATTATTAAACATGTCAGTAATTGAGAAAAATTTAAATGTTAAAAATGGCTCTGTGCTGAAGACATTTCAGATTTTGGATTGTTTTACTTTGGAGCAACCTATCCACCGGATTGGAGACCTTTGTGAAAAGACACGTATGAATCGTTCCACCTTATTCCGATTCATGAATTCACTCAATGAAATTGGTATCGTTGAAAGAAACCAAAACGGATCTTATAAACTGGGAATTAAACTGTTTGAGTTGGGGATTAAGGTTGATGTAAGTGCCTCATTAGCAGCCAAGGGACAACCCTTTTTAAAATCATTGGCCGATTCTGTCCAGGAATCTGTACATATGGTCGTCCGGGATAAAGTTGAAGTGCTTTACATCCTTAAAGAAGAATCAACAAACAGTATCAGGATAGATTCAGCCATTGGATTAAAACGCCCCATGTATTGCACCGGTGTCGGAAAAGCGATCCTTGCCTTTATGGGTGAAGACTATATGAATGTTTATTATGAATACCAAAATTTGGATAAAAGAACTGATAACACTTTTACGACTCAAAAGGCACTCAATGCAGAATTGGGATTAATACGTGATACTTTTACAAGTATCGATGACGAGGAATTTGCAGAGCATGTTTATTGTGTTGCGACACCGGTATTTGATTCGAACAGTAAACCAGTTGCTGCAGTAAGTGTATCTGGATTGACGAGTAGAATGGTGGGAAAAAAAGAATTACTAATCGAAAAAGTTTTAGAAGCCGGAAAATTAATTACAAAGGGAATTGGTGGAGAATACCCAATTACAATAATTAACCAAAAAATAGGAGTATAAATATGGCATTCGATGGAAATGCATTCGTTGATGAAATGAAAAATGAATTAATATCTTCAGGAAGAGGATTAATGAACGCAACTTGGGTTGAAAAAGTTGCCCGAGGTGAAGCAACCAAAGAGGAACTCGTTGGGTGGGCACGCCAGCACTATTGGGGTGTAACCTATCATACCCGGCGTTTTTTAAGTGTTTGGGTAGGACGAATCCCTTATGAAATGACTGATGATGTAATCGAAAACATTTCAGAAGAGGTATTGGGTACAGAACAAAAGAACCTTTGGGGTGAAGGTAGGGGGCATTTGGAATGGCTGTTCCATTTTACGCAGGCTTTAGGCGCTCCTGATAATGCAATTAAGTTAGCAATACCTAATGTAGAAGCGGTTCTTTCTGAGAGTTTCTTATTTAATTTGGCTCATCAGCGACCATGGTATGAAATGATTTTCGGTGCACTTATGGCAATTGAAAACCAAATACCGGAAGCATATACAAAAGTGGTAAAAGGATTTGAAGAACACTATACGGATGTGTTAAATCCGGATGATTACAAGTTCCATACCGTACACATTTATGTTGATGAAGAGCATGGAGGAGGTATGGGTGAATTAGCAGAAAAATATTTGGACACGGAAGAAAAACGTCGAAGTGCAAGAGCGGCATATTTTGCTGGTGCTGAAGCATCTCGCCGTTGCTGGGATGCTCTTGGTGGTGTCAGTTGGTAAAGACTTTGAATAAAAGGTTTCTCATTAAACTCTAAATACAAAGTAGGAGAAAATGGGAATCATTGATAAGATAAAAGAAAAGATAAGGAGTAAACCAATGTCAAACATCGTATCAGTTGATGATTACATCACGGATGAATGGTATCCCGGTTTTAAGCCTGAGTATGGTCACGCTGCTTGGTGCATGGAACCGATAAATACCTTTAAAAAAGAAGATGAACAGCGTTTCTGGTTTTTGGATTTCCATTGGCCGCGAGGGTTAACCCCAATGGGGATTACCTTTCTGGAAGATGGATATTCATGGTCTACCCAGCTTGCAGCACAAGGATTACCTTTGCCTCCAGGCAAAGGGATTGTGCAGCGCTTGG
>CAZSIH010000135.1:0-3728 GCA_964606925.1 uncultured bacterium | reverse complement strand
ATATATTTCTACTAATACCGGGAGCCTGTACAAATAGCTGACAATCCCCATTGCGTAATTTAGGCTCGAGATAATTTTTCAAAGCAAGCGTCTGTTTAAAGGATGTACATAAAACCAGCATCCTCCGATTTAAAGATTTAGAAATATTCTCAATCTGCGAACCTATTTCATTCATAAATAAAGGGTCGATCAATTTCAATGAACTTCGAAAAACAAAGAGTTTTACCTGGTCATCATAATGGAAGGGAGAGTGGTAAACCTTTTCATTAACGCAATGATCAAGGGCAGCTAATGCCAAGCCGGTTTTTTCTCCAAAATAACGAAAATCATCATTCACCATTAATGTTGCAGAACAAAATACACCACCGGGATATACCTGTAACAAATTATCATTAATAAAGCAGTTTACCTTCAGGGGTGCCGAATTTAATGTAGTGAGGTTTTGGTAATCGGACTGAATAAAAGATGACCATTGTACCAACTCAGACTGAATGTCTAATGCTGAATTTAAACTCTCTAATCCTTCCTTCAAAATTCCTTCCACAGTATTAAATTCAATCATAATTGAAGCGGGAATCCGATCCTTTTCATTTTGCAGGGATGAACCGAATTTCTGTAAATCTTTTTCAAATCCTTTAAGAGCAGTATTTACTTCCCAAGGTGTAGGATCTGAATCTATAAATTCTTCCTGACTGTTACGATATAGTATTTTGTTAATATGATAATCTGACCTGCTAATTTCATCTCTTTTATTTTCATAATAAGAGTTAAAAAAAGCATGGAGTTCTCTTTGGATGATTTTGCTGTCTTCAGTTAATTTCTGGTATTGTTTCAGAATTCCGGGAAATTTAGTTAATGCAGATTTTTTCCAGCTATCTTTCTCAGATTTAAAAAAATTAAACACATCATCAAATGATTTTACTCCCACCTGTGTTACAAGCTGGTCTCTTATGGCTGAGGCAAAATGGTGTGCCTCATCAATTACATATATAAAATCCGTAGGCAGACATGAAGTCTCCCTAATTAACTCATTAGCAAAGAGAGAATGGTTGATAATAATAATATCTGCACCCTCCACTTTTGTGCGAACTTTACCAAGAAAGCATCCATCATACTTTTTGCAGCGTTTGGATGAACAAAATCCTCTTTCACTTCGGACAAGAGACCAGATACGTTTCTGCCGATTCATTTGAAATCCATTACATTCATTAATATCACCCGATTTAGTTTCCCATTCCCAAACCAATAAGGGAAGCAAATTCTCGTATTCGTGCGGTTTTAATAAATGCTGGTGGTTGGACAGCAGACGTTCCAGGCGCGTCCTGCAAATATAATTATAGCGCCCCTTATAAATAACTGCATTCAAATTTTGATCAATAGCTGTAGATAGTTTAGGAATATCTTCAGTGAAAAGCTGACTTTGCAGGTTCTTAGTGTATGTGGAAACAACAAGTGCAGTATCCTTCTGCCTGGCAGCTAAAAAACCAGATGATAAGTACGCTAGGGATTTACCCAATCCTGTCCCAGCTTCGGCTGCTAAAATATGCCCATTGGAAAATGCTTCAAATGAATCTTTAATCATTTCAGTTTGTGAAGACCGTTTTTCATACCCGTCCCAATTACAGGAAATCGCTCCCTTTTCAAGGAACCAATCTTCCGGGTGTTTGGGAAAATCTGCATTCCCAGAACCACCATATTCATAGAAATTATAAGATGGAATATAGTCAGATGGAGAGGACATAAGTCCATTTATCGTATTCAATCGGACAGATATTTTAATAATATTGGTAAATAATTCACTGTTAAACACCGTGGAATTACTGAACAAGTTTTCAATACGCTGAATCAGCGTGAGAGGACGAGAGAGGACTTCCTGAATTAAATACAAAAATAATTTTCCCGTAGCTAATGCATCCGCGCCAGCCCGATGTGCATTTTCAATTTTAATATCATAAAAGTCACACAGGGAACCCAAACTGAAACTATTATGAAAATAAATAAAAGACCGAGCTAAAGAAAGAGTATCATAAAATGTTAAATTAGGAAGAATTAAATCCGTAACAGCAATATTATTTATTAAAAAATGATAATCAAAATCTACATTTTGACCCACTAATGGTGTATTATCAATAAAATCTAAAAGATCCGGGAGAATGTCTGAAATGATAGGGGCATCCTTTACCATTTGGTTGGTGATGCCGGTTAGAGCAGTAATATTTTTGGGAATGGGTATTTCCGGATTTATAAGACTGGTGAATTCCTTTGAAAATTCTCCATTCACAAATTTACAGGCAGAGATTTCTGTTATTCGGTCTTTTTCGGGATTTAGTCCGGTCGTTTCAAAATCAATCGAAATATATTCGTTTAATTTTAAGAGAGGTAGAAGGTCATTAAGGGAATGCTCATTAGACACCTGCAAAAACCTTTAATACGTCAATAATTAATGTAGGCTTCTTAAATACTGCTGCTTTAAACACTGATGTAAGCGTCCTTTTTTCATGAGGAATAGCCAATACTTTTTCCGCAATAGAATCTAGATCATCATCCGTTAACCGCTCCACAGCTTCTTTGATCTTATAAAAACGGTCATGGTTTTTCCCAAAATCCTTTCGCATACGGTCAGGGTAAGATTGTAAACTCTTTTCAGAGTAATCCCCCGTTTCAATTGCATTTGCGGCTACCTGTCCTGCTATCCAGCCGCCTTTCATCCCAGCCACAATTCCCCCGCCTGTCATGGGATTAATCTGATGGGCTGCGTCCCCAACCAGCATTACTCCATCAGCGATTGGTTTTTTCATAGGTTTAGCGCAGGGGACTCCTCCACACATGGTGGTAAGAATTGCCGCATCAGGATATTCCCTTGCCATAAATTCGTCCAAATATTTTTGGGCGGATTTATGTTTACTGTATCTTCCGCTGATTCCAATGCCGATATTTGCAAATTTATCCCCCTTTGGAAACACCCAGAGATATCCACCCGGCGCATGATTTTTTCCAACATACATTATCATTTTATTGGCTTCAACATCAATATTGGAAACAGAATACTGTACCGCTGATTCCAAGTCTTTCATTCGAACCTGAGTTTTCATGCCGGCCCACCTTCCAACACGTGAAGTTAGGCCGTCAGCACCAATTACAATCTTGGCTTGAATGCGATGCTCTGTTCCCAAGTAATCCAAAACCACTCCACTTGCCTGACCATTTTCTTTTGACACATCTTTTACATAGGCTTTTGTATAAACCTCTACCCCGGCATTTGCTGCATATCTCGAAAGATCATAATCAAAAATACGGCGATTTAGAATAAATCCGGTTTCCGAGGCAAAATTAATATCCACGGATGAACAATTTGGGGATACTAATTTTGCACTGGTAATTTTTTCTGCAATCCAGCTGTCCTGAATTTCCACAAATTGTTTTATGCCTGATTCTCCGGCAGCTTCCCCACACCTCACCGGATAGCCAATATCCCTGTCCTTTTCCAACATACAAACAGATGCTCCGCCTTTCGCAGCCTCCCAAGATGCCATTGATCCTGCGGGACCACCTCCAACTACCACAACATCATATTTATTCTGCAACATCACTTTCCAATACTTCAATGGGGCAAATTTCAACGCAGAGATCGCAGTCAATACAAATAGTATGTTCAATCATTATGGATGCTTCTCTTACTTCAATACAATCTACCGGGCAGACGGTTACGCAGGCACCGCAATAATCAC
>CAZSIH010000134.1:0-3728 GCA_964606925.1 uncultured bacterium | reverse complement strand
GTTAAACTGGTGAAAATGTTAGGTAAACCCATTATTACAACCAGTATCAACCGCCATGGAAACGATCCTCTGAATGAAGTTACTCAGGTAGAAATTGATTTCCCAAATGTGGATATTTTTGAAGATTCCGGTCATACTCCATCTAAAGGTTCTACAATAGTTGATTTCTCCACATCACCTCCGAAAGTCGTTCGGGATGGTGATGGTCCTTATCCCCTGTGAATTTATACTTAAGAGTCCTTAGCTACGTCAAACCCTATCGTTTGATTGTAGCTTTGTCATTACTGTCCTCTGTATTGTTTGTTTTGTTAAATGCTTTTTCAATTTGGATGATCAGTTCACTGATTTCCACGATTATGAGTACTCAAACGGGAATTCATCAAACATCCCTACAGGGTTTATCCATTCATGATAAGCTGGAAGGCTTAACATATCAACTTATCGGCAGTGGTACCCAACTGGAACAGCTTAAAATGCTCTGTATTATCCTAGTTATCAGTTATTTCCTAAAAAATGTATTTTTCTATATAAATAATGTGTCTCTGTCTTATGTGCAAAACCGGATGATAATGGATATCCGCAGTCAGTTTTTCAAACATTTACACAGTTTGCCACTTTCATTTTTTGATAAAAGTAAGGTTGGGGATATATCCAGTATTCTGATTCGAGATGTTGCCGCGATGCGAACTGCATTTACACAAACAATTCAAAAGCTTATCAATGAACCAATTAATATTCTTGTATTTTTATTTCTGCTTTTTATTATTAATATAAAATTGACTTTATATGTCCTCATCACCGTTCCGCTGTCGGCATATATTATCGTAAAATTGGGTCAGAGTATCCGCCGCAAGGCAAGACGGAGCAGCATCCAGATTGCCGGTATTACAAATATACTTCAGGAAACATTGTCAGGAATCCGGATCGTGAAAGCATTTGCCATGGAGAAATTGGAAGTTAGCCGTTTCATGAAGGAAAACCTGAAATATTTCCGTTTAATTTTCCAGCAGGCAAAATTACGGAATGTGATTACACCGGTAAATGATATGATAGGCGTTTTTCTAGGTGTCTTTCTGTTATGGATCGGCGGAAGGGAAGTGTTGGAAACAGGTACAATGGATCCAGATAGTTTTATTCGATTTATCATTTATCTTTTTGCGATGCTGCAACCTGCCCGCCAATTAGGCAATGTGAATGCAATTATTCAGGGAGGTTTGGCATCAGCTGAGCGTGTATTTACAGTATTGAATGTTAAATCTGATATTGTTGATCCATCATCTCCTGTTGTATTAAATGAATTCAGCAAGGAAATTAAATTTGAAAATGTATCCTTCCACTATGAAAATACAGACAAAGCATCAATCAGGGATATCAATATTACTATTCCCCGGGGAGAAATATTGGCATTAGTGGGCAGCAGCGGCGCTGGTAAATCCACTTTTGCAGATTTAATTCCCCGTTTCTATGATGTAACAGAGGGCAAAATAAGCATTGATGAAACTAATATCCGAAATTTTTCTATAAAAAATCTCCGTAATCTGATGGGTATTGTATCCCAGGATACGATTCTGTTTAATGATACAGTTGAAAATAACATCAGCTACGGTCTCCCAGAATCTGGGTTTGAAAATATCCGTGCTGCTGCTGAAACTGCCAATGCTTTGGAATTTATTGAAAATCTGCAAGAAGGGTTTGAAACAATTATTGGTGAAAAAGGCACCAAGCTATCAGGCGGACAAAGACAGCGGATATCCATTGCCCGGGCGATCCTGAAAAATCCGGATATTCTCATTTTAGATGAAGCCACCTCGGCGTTAGACACCGAGTCTGAGAGAAAAGTTCAGGAGGCTATTGACAATCTGGTAAAAGACCGTACCGTAATTGTGATTGCCCACAGGCTTTCTACTATTATCAAGGCTGATAGAATTATAGTGTTAGATGAGGGTAAAATTGTTGAATCTGGAACCCATCATGAACTAATGAAACAAAATGGGAAATATAAACATCTTCATGAGAGCCAATTTAACTATGGTTGATAATATCCGGATTGATTTTGTCTGGTCCACTCAAAAAGGAAGGTCAAGTATATACCCTTTATATCAGATGGCAGTATCTCGAGGATGGGAAAGTAGTTTTTATAAAATAAAGAAGCAAGGTTTCCTTAATCGAAAAATAGTCAAATTACTTGCAGAAATAATTGTTATTGCCTATGACCAACCATTATATCGGTTGAGGAAAAGTGGCTGGGATGGAAAATATATATATATTGAACATGGATTGGGAGCAATAAAATATTATACCTACAAATATAATTTTTTCTATGACGCGGAATTATTATTCTATCCGGGTCCTGTGTTTCAAAGAAAGATGGAAGCCATAAATCCCCATTTCAAAAACGGTTTGCTTGGAGGATACCCTAAAATGGATGATTTGATTAACAAAAAAATAAACAGGCAGGAAATGGTGATAAAATTGAAATTGAATCCCAAAATACCTGTGATATTATTTGCACCTTCATGGGGCGGGAAATACAGCAAACAATCTGGAATATGGAATGCTGATTATTTAAAAAATATCCCTAATCTCATTGTTGTACCCCACTCGCAGGATTACCGCTATGCTAAGAAAACAAATGCAATCATTCCGTTTGAAAATGAGGGAATTAATCCATATCTGCTCCTTGCGGATGTGGTTGTGAGTGATGTGTCCTCTGTTTTGGCAGAAGCAGCAATTTTGGATAAACCAGTGGTACAATTAAAACTTACTTCCTATCCCGGATGCTTTCCGGAAAAAGACCGCAGAAAAGAAGGTGTATATCTATCTGACGAATTTATTCAAAAAGAAGAAGCAAATACAAATTTGAATGTCAGACCCTTTAAAATAGCCTTTTTGGATGAAGATTGGATTATGGGAGAAATTGCAGAACCACACAATATTCATGAGGCTGTAATAAAGGTTGTGGCACATCCGGAAAAATATAAAAAGGAACGTCGATATTGGGGAGAACAATCCTGCTATAAATGTGATGGGAAATCTTCCTTGCGAATTGCAAAAATGATTGAACATTTTCAAACTACAGGAGAGAGAAAACAAATCGGAGATCTAAATTGATTTGTGCCATTATTCTGGCTTCTGGTCATTCTTCCCGGTTTAACAACCAGACACCCAAACAATTTCATCAACTGAATGGTCGGATTATGCTGGATTATCCTGTCCAAACTTTTTCTGAATGCAGTGAAATTGACAAGATAATTATTGTTGTTCCGAAAGAAAAGCTGACTACAATTCAAGCAAAATACCCCCACCATAAGGTTGTAGCTGGTGGTTCCAGCCGCCGAGAATCCTCATACAATGGATTGAAAGCATGTTTACCAGAAACGGAGAAAGTACTTATACACGATTCAGCCAGAGCTTTGGTTGACAACGCTACAATTATTCGCTGTTTAAATGAGCTGAATAACGCCGAAGCTGTATCCACCGTTATGCCCACCAAAGACACAGTTGTGGAAGCAAATATAAATATAATTGTGAATATGCCGGATAGAAATCTCATGTATTTAGAACAAACACCTCAGGGATTTCTTTATCAAACCCTCCTGGAAGCTCATACAAAAATTAAAGCGGAAACAACTGATGATATTCGTCTGGTAAAAGAAATGGGAATCGAATGTAAAGTGGTTGAGGGCTCTGAACAAAATTTCAAAATAACAACTCAGCAAGATTTCCAA
>CAZSIH010000133.1:0-3782 GCA_964606925.1 uncultured bacterium | reverse complement strand
GACATTATCACATCGGTTCGTTCTGTCCGAAGCAGAATGGGTGTCCCTCCATCAAAAAAGGCAGATCTGGTTATCCGAACCGATGATGGAGAAATATTCGATATTTATAAACATATTATTCAATTTTTAGGAAGAGTCGGTTCTATAACTGTTGATTCAAATGTTGAGAAACCACCTCATTCTGCTACAATTGTTGTGAGAGGTATGGAACTTTTTGTTCCATTAGAGGGATTAATTGATATTGACCTTGAAAAGACACGACTGGAAAAGAGGAAAGAGGAATTGACCGGACATTATGAGTCAGTGTTAAAAACCATGAATAATAAATCATTTTTGGAAAAAGCTCCTTTGGCAGTAGTGGAAAACAAAAAGAAGAAATTAAATGAAATGAACTTAGAGTTAGAGAAACTTGTATCAAACCTGGAGATGTTGAATTGAAAAAAATAATTTTATTATGGTTAATTTTATGTCCGCTTACAGGGCAAAGTATGAATGCCAGTTTGACCCTGTATAAAAATGGGTTTACGATGGTAAAACAACCTGCTTTTTGGAATATTCCCCAAGGCGAAAGCCAAATAACGTATTCTCTTGTACCCAATCAATTATTCCCGGAAACACCATTTTTAGCCCTGATGAATAGTGTGGAAATAATGTCTCAGCGGTTAAACAGAAATATTTTTTCAAGTGATTCTTATTTCAAATCTCGGTTAGGAAGCATGGTAGAAGCATATCCTGAAAATGAAAAATCAGTATATGGACAATTGATTGAGTTCAATAATAAATCTGTCACAATTCAGAGTAAATCATGGGTGAAAATGATTCCCCGGGATGAATTGACAATGCTTGCGATAAAAGAAAAGGTAGAGAATGTTCAGTTTAGACCCAAACTGGAATGGGACATTAAGTCTAACCACTCTGGATATATCAATGGTGATATTTTATACATGACCGGGGGGATTGAATGGAAGTCAGTTTACCGCCTCATTACAAGTCCAAATCAAGAATCTTCAGAACTGATTTCTGAAGCGCTCATTTTCAATGACACTGATTTGAATTTTGAAGAATCACGATTGAAACTTGTTGAAGGAGATTTACATAAATCATCTGCACACCGTCCCATTCGGTACGGTCCCAAAATGGATATGTCCATGAGAACTCAGGGTGAATCCCTAACTCATCAGGCAATGGAAGAAGTCCCGTTAGGTGATTATTATGTTTATTCCATTGATAACAATGTATCTTTGATGCCGGGAGAGACAGTGACACTTACCCTGTATTCTCCCAGAAATATTTCATTCAATAAGATATACATTTTTGAAAACCAAGAGCGTCAGAAAAAGGAAGAACCTTTAACGGTAGAACTGGAAATTGCAAATACGGAAGAAAATAATTTATCCATTCCACTACCGGCGGGGAAAGTTGAAATATACCTGGAAACATTTGAAGGAAACATTGAATTTATCGGTGAAGATAATATAAGGCAGGTTCCTAAAGGTGAAAAAGCAAAACTCATTGCCGGCAAAGCTTTTGATGTGATCGGGAAACGGAAAATCGTAAATTATGACAGGCAGAGAAAAAGTGAAGAAGGGTCAATTGAGATTGAGATACTTAATAAAAAAGAACAAACTGTTCAAATAAAGGTAGTTGAACACATCAGCGGTGACTGGGTAATCAAAGATTCAAACAAACAATACATTAAAGAAGATGCCTCCACAATTTATTTTCCTTTGACTATTTCTACCGGAGATTCAGAAATAATTCTGTACACCTACAAAAAGGAGTGGAAATAGTTTTTAAAAACCTGTTTTTCTATTTTTAGTCCGTTCATAATTACCGATTTTCATAAGAAAAAATAACATCCGTCCATTTATGAGGAAGGATTGAATGAGTGATGTAACTCTCACTTCTTCATTGAAATATATCAAGGGTCTCGGATCTATCCGCACGCAGGTATTGTCTGAGATGAATATTCAAACGGTTGGAGACTTGTTGTATTATTTCCCCCGCAAACATTTGGACCGCACCACCGTAAATCCTATTCGTCAGGTGGAACGGGACAGGTATTGTACCGTAGTGGGAACTGTTCAGGAAACCAGGGTACGAAAAATGGGTAGAAAATCTCTTTTTGAAGCGGTTTTGTATGATGGGACAGGACAGCTTTCACTGGTGTGGTTTCACGCCATCCCCATTATAAAGAAAATGGTACAAAAGGGGGACAAACTTGCGGTGACAGGTAAGGTAGGATTTTACAAAGGATGCCAGATGATCCATCCGGAGTGGGATAAACTTGACAAGGGAGAAGACCCCGTAAACACCCAGGCAATTATTCCACTGTATCCTCTGACTCAGGAATTGAAGGAGTCCGGATTGGAGCACCGCCGGCTGAGGAAAGTCATTTCGGGATTATTAGATTCACTTGGTGAGATCAACGACTATTTTCCGGATTGGATGGTGAAAAAACACAATTTATATCCATTATCCAACTCGCTGAAGGAAATTCATTTTCCCACGGAAAACTCCGGATTGAGAAACGCAGTTCACAGGCTGAAATTTGACGAACATTTTTTCCTGCAGTTGCTTATGGTATTAAGAAAATCCTCATTTGAAGAGACGGCATCTCAGCCACTGGGGACTAAAGGTGACAATGTGAAGACTATTTATGAAAACCTCAATTTTACTCTCACCGATGCTCAGAAAAAAGTGATCAGGGAAATTTGCGATGACATGAATAAATCAACAGTCATGAACCGTCTTTTGCAAGGGGATGTTGGTTCCGGGAAAACGGTTGTTGCCGTTCTTTCTGCCGCAGTGGCTGTTGACTGCGGTGTACAATGTGCCGTTATGGCGCCGACGGAGATTCTGGCAGTTCAGCATTTTGAGTCATTCAGGAAGTTTACGGAAAAATCTCCATTATCCTGTGAGTTACTGATAGGTAAAACCCCGGAAAAAGAGAAAACAGTCATTTTAAAAAAACTGCGGGAGAAAAAGATCAACATCATTATCGGAACTCATGCACTGATTCAAAAAGACGTGGAATTCAGTTCTCTGGGATTGGTTATTGTGGATGAACAGCACCGCTTTGGCGTTGTTCAGCGGGGAGACCTTATTTCAAAAGGGCATAACCCCCATTTTTTGGCTATGACGGCAACACCTATTCCCAGGACCCTTGCAATTACCTATCATGGTGATATGGAGTGTTCTATCCTGGATGAAATGCCAAAACATCGAAAACCGATTATCACAAGAGTAGTTCAACCGGATAAACTGGACAAGGTATATGAATACATGAAATCTGAAATGGATAAAAGCAGGCAGTGCATGATCGTCTATCCACTGGTAGAGGAGACGGAAAAATCTGATCTGAAAGCTACGGAAGAGGCTTATTCCGATTTGTCTGCAGGAGAATTTTCAGATTATTCAATAGGGCTTTTGCATGGAAGAATGAAAAAGGATAAGAAAAATGATATCATGGAAAAGTTTTCTGGTAACAAGACTCAACTTTTGATAGCAACAACTGTTATTGAAGTGGGGATAGATGTTTCCAATGCTACGGTCATGGTTGTGGAACATGCCGATCGATTTGGATTGACCCAGCTTCATCAATTGAGGGGTCGTGTTGGAAGGGGCAAAGAAAAAAGTGTATGTGTTTTGGTGCAGAGAAAATTTACTGAATCAAGTGTAAAACGGTTGGAGGTCATGACGGAAACCAATGATGGGTTTAAAATTGCAGATGAAGATCTGCTAATGCGGGGCCCCGGCGCATTTTTTTCATCAAAACAGAG
>CAZSIH010000132.1:0-3786 GCA_964606925.1 uncultured bacterium | reverse complement strand
TTATCTCAACGCTTCCATAAAAAGGTATGGTTTCCAGGATCCCTGACCATTTTTTGCGAATTGCTGAAAATATTGAATTCGGTTGGGTCTATTGGGGGTTTTTTGAAGGTGTAATCCGGCGGATTCTGGGGAACGGTTACCTTTTTTTAGATTGCATGGAAGACAGGCAGTCACCAGATTTTCCCAAATATCACGTCCTCCCTGCTCTTTGGGAATGATGTGATCCACAGTTAATGAACCGGAAGACGTTCCGCAGTACTGGCAGGTATAGTTATCTCTTTGAAAAATGTTTTTCCGGTTTAGAATAACCGCCATACTGTTGTATTTCACAATCTGTCTTAATTTGATCACGCAGGGAACCGAAACCTGGACAGAAGGTGAATGGATTTTCTCCCCGTAAATTTCTATTACATCAATTTTTTCTAAGTAATTTAGACAGATTGCTCTTTTTGCTGTACAAATGTGCAAAGGGGCATAATTGGCATTAAGAACCAAGACCGCCCTGTTTAATATATATCCGTTATGTGATAATGGAACTGAGGTCATGTGATTATTAAATGTTCAACTGAAACTGAAAATTTAAATATTTGGAAACATTCTTCATTGAAATTAGCATGGAATTTATCCAAACTTTCCTCTTTTACCCAACCTTGAGAATGTAAAAAGTTTAATCCTCCTGTAGATAATGCAGTATGGGTGATAATTTCATTTTTTCCAAAAAATATAATGTCTCCCTTCTGGACAGAATCCAATGAGATTTTTCGGTCTTTGAAATACTCCGCTTGCTGACATGCATCCCTTGGAAATTCAATTCCTACAGATTGAAATACAGTTTGGATCAAGCCGGAACAATCTATCCCAAGGGACGATTTTCCTCCCCACTGATACGGAACACCCAAAAATCGTTTCCCCTCTTTCATAATATATTTCCGGGTTGATTCAAGAGGAACTGGACGAAAACCCGCAGGTTCTGAACCCTCCCATCCATCCGGAAATATCACTTTATTTGAATTTGTTAATTTTAATTTTGATCCGTAAACTATGCGTCTCTTTTCACTATTCTGTTCGCTAAACCCGGATAAATTGTAAAATGTATGTGTGAACTCAAAAGGTTCTCTTGATTCAACTCCATAAAATGAATGAACCCACCCTTCGTATCCATCCCGTTGATGAATGAAATTCCAATTTTCATGAGTTTTTAAAATACCACACGATTCACCCAAAATTGCCTGGGTGACCATTTCAGACTGGAATTCATGGTATTTATGAACCGGCGCCACAGGTGAGTTAATAATAAAATGTTTCATTCAGAAGAAAAATTACGAGTGTTTTACCAGACTAACTTAATAAAAAAGCCCCGAAAAAGCGGGGCTTTTTATATACCATATTATGATTTGATTTTATATCAATGAAAAATCCGCTGAAATGTCTAAATCAGTTTTGACAGCATTCTCCGCATCAACAGTTACACTGGATGCATCCATAAATAAAGGAGGTGTTTCTCCACCGTGTGCTCCAATGGTGTGCTGATTCGTGGCAGGGTTTGCGTCATTTGGATCCAGCCATGAAACCGTTATTGCAGGATAGGAGCCGAAAGCAACATCCGTAAAGGAATAATCATATGCTCCATCGGATACCATATCCGTTGAAATTGTCATTGCTGCATAGGGTGCTCCAGCAGGAGGCCATGCAGTTTGAACGGACAGATAGACAGTTCCATCAGCAGGCCAATCTCCGATAAACGTCACTGTTCCGGATAAAGTTGCAGACTCAGGTAAATCATCCTTCTTATCTTCACATGAGGAGAGGACAATCGTAAAAATTACTGAAAATATTATGAGTGTATTTTGTTTTGTCAATTTCATTTTTTTCCTTTTATTTGTTAATTAAATGATCGGTTTAATTCCACTTTCCATACCCTGCCAGGCATTGGATAGTCTTGTATTAATTCATAGTCAATATCAAATATGTTTTCAATTTGGATAGACAGTGCATACTCACCCAATTTTTTTTCAAATTGTCCATTGAAAATCACATGCTCCGGTAATTCTTTAATGGGAAAAACTATTTTACCATCCACTGTTTGGTAATCATGACTGAGGAAATCTTCATATTTCTGGGGTGACCAAACTTTTCCATTAATACTGAAATTTCCTATTTTTGCCATTACTTTTATGTTCAAACTTGCTTTATGGTTTGACCGGTATAAAATAGGGTCACCTCCCCTGTCAGACATATCAAGATATGCATAATGTCCGGAAAAGTTTATTCGGTCTGACAGTAAGTAATAGAATTGGAATTCTCCACCAAGTCCGCTGACTCCTTCACGATTGACGGCTTTTGTTGGTAAACTGTAAACAAAATCTATCATATTTTCATATCGATTTCGGAACACTGCAACACTCCATTGCCAATTCCGTGAATGGGGATGATCATACTGCAATTCCACTGTTCTAACCTCTTCAGGTTTTACTTTCGGATTTCCTTGTACTGTCAGACCATAACTGCTGGTGTGTTTCAGGTATAGTTCTGATAAAGAAGGAGCTCTAAATCCCTCACTGTATGTTAGTGTAAATGCTCTCTCATTTTTCATTTCATACATGAGATTCAGTTTAGGAGAAAAATGAGTGTATGTACGTTTTTTAAATGCAGGACCCGGATTTACATATCTCAAATCATACCGTAATCCTGAGCCAAAATTCCACCCTCCACCAATAGAATATTTAGATTGAACAAAACCTCCAAAAGTCGTCTGAGTTGGCGAATCGTAAATTGAATTAAAAACTGAAACTTCAGAATTATCCCATCCCAAATCTATACCTGACATGATGATCCATCTGGACCAGCGAGTCAAAAGCATTTCAGATCTCAACCCAAATGAAATATCATCATAAATCTGATTTTCTTCTGATTTATCTACCGGGGTATCGGTGCGGTCGAAATAATTGGTATGAAATGTGTTAATGAAAACTGAATTGGAAAGTGAAAATCCGGTCATTAATGGGTAAAAGAAATGTCCTTGAATATAAGAGGAAAATCGTTTCGACCTGCGCCAAGTCGGGCTTGATTTGAATCCCGGGTGTCCTGTTTCCGACCAGGCACTCATAAGGGACAGATTGTGTGTCCTTCCTTTATTATCCTGAAGTTTTCCGTAGAGTCTCATTCTTACAAATTGGTCATCCGAATTAAATCGATGCCCGCTGGACTGCCGAGCCATTCCCGTTAATCCAAAAGACCAATCTCCTCGATAAAGTTTTGAGGAGATACTTCCTTGCTTCAACTGATATGAACCGCCGCTCAATCTAAAAACCAATTTTTCATTTACTCTGCTTTGATCGGTAATGAGATTGATGACACCGCCCATAGAATTATGCCCGTATTGGGAAGATGCCGCATTGTGATCCACCTCAATCCTACTGATGCTTTCAACAGGTATTGAACTCCAATCCGGAGAACCGCTATTAGGAATGAGCATGGGGAATCCATTCAGTAAAATTAAAACCCGATTATTGTATCCTCCCGGTTTATAATCGGATGATCCTCTAATGGATACATTTACATTCCTTCCACTGCCATGAGCAAACTGAACATCTATTCCGGGAATTTCCCTCATAATTTCGGCGGCAGAATCCTTGTCCATTTCCACGATCTTTTGTCTGTCTATAACGTCCACCGACTCAAACCCTAATCGTGTGGAAAATATGCCCTCAACCTGAATTTCATCAAACTCCAAAATCGATGGATACAAGCTGACATTTAATTCCACCGGGGACTCTCCAATTCGGA
>CAZSIH010000131.1:0-3817 GCA_964606925.1 uncultured bacterium | reverse complement strand
GCAGACCAACAGCCTGGTTATTTTTATTAATCAAATTCGAATGAAAATTGGTGTCATGTTCGGAAATCCTGAGACAACACCCGGTGGCAGGGCATTAAAATTCTATACATCCATTCGAATGGAAATCCGAAGAATCACTTCAATAAAAGAAGGAACCGAGGTTGTGGGTAACCGAACTCGTGTAAAGGTTGTGAAAAATAAAGTCGCTCCTCCTTTCAAGATGACTGAATTTGACATCATGTACGGCGAAGGCATATCTTTTGAGGGAGACATCCTCGACCTTGCTTTGAAGGGAGACATTATTGAAAAAATGGGCTCATGGTATTCTTACGGAGATACCCGGATTGGACAGGGGAGAGAAAATGCAAAAACCTACCTTAAAGAAAACCCCGATGAAAAGGATAGAATGGTGAAGGAAGTCAAAGCATTTTTAGGAGTGGAAGAAAAAAGTAAAAATTAAAACTCTTAATTATATTTTTGACTTTTACGATGGTATTATTGTATTCAGAATCGGATGGATAATCCGGCTCTAATTGTAGCATTCCATTTATTAAAATTTCGATCCAGAAGCTGTCAGGAACTGAATAACAGATTAAAACAAAAAGGATTTACTCAAACAGAAATTAATGAATCCTTGGATTATCTTATTGAATTGGAATACATAGATGATGAAGGATTTACGAGACTTTTTGTTAAAGAAAAAATCAAACAAAAAGGTGCCGGACCAATATATTTAAAAACTGAGTTATTAAAACATAACATACCCGAAGACCAAATTGACAAAGCAATTGAAAGAGGATACAGTAAATTTCCATTGGATGAATTAATAAAAAACCATATTAAAAAACGAATAAAAATTCTGGACCATGAAAATAGTTCAGTTCAAAAAAGAAAAATTATTCAATTTTTACAGAGAAAAGGGTTTACCTGGGAACAAATACATCCACATGTGAATAAAAACTTTCCTGGTTAATAACCGTATTAAATACAATAATGTCTCAGAAAAATTCACCACTCACCTCGTTTGATAACTCAGTTTTAAAATCCATCCTCGCCCGGGAACCATCCGAAAAAGAATTGGATTTTATTGGATCTGCAATCCAACCATTAATCTCCAGGCGTTACTTTATTGATTTTTCACCGGAGCATCCATTTTATCAAGCTTTTAATAAAACCCAAATTGATAATGAACATGGATTGAGGTATGCATGTTCAAATAATAATACCGTATCAATTTTGAATATGCTGCTTACACAAAAGACTGCAAATAAAAATATCTCTTGCATCACAGTAAACCACAGTGATGAGAATTCATTTATGTCTATCCAGAATATTTTGAGACAATGCACCGAAATTTCTTTCCTTGATGATTGGGCGCTGATAGGAAATTATAATCGAATGGATGATAATAACCTCAGAAATTTTATTTTTTCGATTGGTACAGGAAAAGGAAAGAGTTCAGCAATAAAAACCATCCCGTTTGACAGTTCTGTATATTTTATAAAGTATGATTCAAAGTCCATTGCAAAACAATTCAGACAAATATATCGTCTTATTGATGATATAAATGTGAATTTAAAAAATTTCTCGATTTTTATACTGAATGGATTCACTCCAATTTTTACTCTCTTATCTGCCGTTATGGATCAAGAGGGAGGTTTAAATTTGGAGTTTAACCGTGAATCTGATATCTATGATATTTTGTTTCATCCCCCTGAAATTGGATGTATTGTTTTTGGTAATAAAGGAATATATCAAAAAGTAAGATCAATAAATGAGAACCAGTTTCGGATCATCAAACTGGGACGATATACTGATCAGAATTCCCTGACTCTGAATGTGCGAAATAAACAGCAATTTTTCTTTCCTAAAAATGTGTTTTCTTTTCTCTGGAGATCAGACAATACTTTATTTTCGACTCAAAAGAAAAAAACTCGAAATATTAGTGAATTTCACAGTTCAAAAAAACTGATAGGAAATAAAACTTTAATCACAATATTAAAACAAATAGCCCGTGAAAATAAATTGTATAAAAATAACTATGCTGATCCGAGCGAAGAAAAAATAACTGATAAAGTCGTGTTCTGGGAAGACAGAAATATAAATGGAACCCTTGCAATTTCATTTTCTGAATATAATCATTTTTCAATGGTTGATCCTGAATCTGCAGGAAAAATTGCATTTGCAAATGCGGTGAGATCAGTTCGATGTGCAGGAGCCGATCCCATCGGTGTAATGATTCAAAATACTTTCTCAACTGATCCTGGATCTCTCATGGATTCTGTTTCTCTCAATCAAAGTCAAAAAACTGCAATAGATTATTTTAAATTAAATGTTCTTTCCAAAAACATTGACCTTGATTCAAAAATAATTTCCCAGAATATTTCAGTAATCGGAAAAATAAATGATAATTGTACAATCCTGTCACCCGGATTTAAAAAAGTAGATCATTTTATTTCGATATTAGGGAGTCATAGGGGTGAACTTACGGGATCTGTTTTTCATAGATGTTTCCCCAAAAATGTTGAAAATCAACCGGTTACCATAGATTTAAGCCTAGAAATTAAATTAGGAGAAGTTATTCAGTTGGGCATTGAAAGCCGATTAATCCAAACAGCGACAAATGTTGGAAGAGGTGGATTATCTACAGCTATAGTTGAAAATTTAATTGATGTTCCTGATGACATTGGGGTTCGAATCCATTTGTCCAGAAAATTATTACCGGAGGAATTATTATTCGGAGAAACTCAAGGATTGATTCTCATATCTCTTAAAGAAGAAGATATAATGGAATTCGAACGAATTTGCATGAATATTGGTGTTCCCTGCACCACCATTGGGAGAGTAACAAATTCCGGCAGACTGACTTTCAACAATGTGATTGATATTTCTACTGTAAAACTGAAAAATATTTATGAATGATAGCATACCCAATGTAAGGAATCCCCATGGGAAATTAATCGAAGTTAGAAATATCTACTGTGTAGGGAGAAATTTTATTTCTCATTCTGATGAGTTAAATAATCCTGTTCCTGATAAACCCGTATTATTTCAAAAATCGATTTCTGGTTTGGAAACTTCCGATGAAATCATAATTCCAACAAATACGGACATTCAGCATGAATTGGAGGTCGTTGTGTTAATTCGTTCTTCAGGGTATCGAATAAATTTAGAAAATGCGATGAATTATGTTGCTGGATACGGATTGGGACTGGACATAACAGACAGAAAAATGCAGAATGAATTAAAATCGAATCAACTTCCATGGTTTTTGTCAAAAAATTTCAGGAATTCAGCGGTTGTAAGTAATTTCAAGCATTGGGACAATCCTATGTGGCAAAATCCATTTTGGCTTAAAAAAAATGGAGAAAAAGTTCAGGAGGGGAAAATGAGCGATATGATTTTCTCCGTTGAAATTCTTATAGAATTTTTGTCATATAGAATCCCGTTAATGGCAGGTGATATTCTATTCATGGGAACTCCTGAGGGCGTTGGACAAATAGAAAGTGGTGATGAATTAAATTTGGGTTTGGGAGATGATATATTTAAGGTTATTCAGGTAAATTAATTTTGGAATTTACTTTTCCAATCTCATCTATTAATTCTGAATGAATTGATCCGTTTGAAGCAAGAATGTGTTTATCAAATATGAAGTAAGGATTCCCATCCATACTTGAAATTTTGCCACCTGCTTCTTCAACAATTAGAATTCCTGCTGCTGTGTCCCAAGGATAAAGGTCGAACTCCCAGAATCCATCTACCTTACCTGAAGCAACATGACATAGGTCCACCGATGCAGCTCCCAATCTCCTGACTC
>CAZSIH010000130.1:0-3831 GCA_964606925.1 uncultured bacterium | reverse complement strand
CCATTGACACCAGCCTTTCAGCTAAAAATGGAAACAGTAGTAAAATTTTTAATCAACTGGTGATTTCAGAAATCAAACAAAAGAAATACAATCCAAAATCTAATTTTATTCAAATTTTACGTGGTTTAAAAATCCCGGAAATGAGATTTAGTAAATATTGTATGGGCATGCTGCACGTTAATAAGGGAATTAAATACAACCGCTTTAAACCCAAATTATTGCGAATAAATAAGATTTTAACTCAAGGATAAATAAAAGGAAAAATAATGGACTTATCAACTGAATTTATGGAATTAATCATCCGCTTTGGATTTAACCTGTTAATTGCCTTTATCATTGTAAAGCTGATTTACCATCGTGAACATACGGATAACGATTTCGTGTTTACATATTTTATGTTTAACTCACTCATCTTTTTCTTCTCCTACCTCTTGAGCAATATCACTATCAATCTTGGCTTTGCTTTTGGTTTGTTTGCTGTTTTTGCTATAATGCGTTATCGAACAGATCCAATTCCTATAAAAGAAATGACCTATCTGTTTATCGTAATCACCATAGGTGTGATCAATGCCTTAAGTAAAACAGAAGTATCTTATGAAGCATTATTATTTACAAATGTAGCAATTGTTGGACTAACCTATGTCCTTGAGAATTACTGGCAAAAGCATTTGCTTGTTCGACACATGGTTGTTTATGAAAAGTTAGAAAATATCAAACCTGAAAATCACGATAAATTGCTTGCCGATTTAAAAGAGAGGACCGGTTTGGATATTCAACAGTTTGAAATTCGAAGAATAAATTTTTTGAGGGATACCTTTCGCATCAGGATTTATTGCAAAGAGCAGAATGAATAAACAGATATCCATATATCAGTGTAGGTTAATTGATGATGTAAAGTGTATAAAATTACAAGACCAAAATCTACACTCAATAATTATATGTATTTTTTTTCTCATTTTTTTTATTCCATGTGTTTATGGGGCGAACGATAATGAATCTTGGACCAGTGTAAGTTTTGAAAAGAACCTACCTTATTCGCTCAAACTGGAATTTGAACAGGAACTGAGGTTAGCGGATCAACTATCCACTTTTAAACAAACCTTCTCGGAGCTATCGCTTTCTTATAAAGTTTTTGATGGTCTTAGTTTGCAGGTTCCCTATCGCTATTCTACATATGAAAATAAAATTAAACAGAGATTAAGTATTGGGAGTTCTTATAAATACAGTTTCAAGCCCCTAAGCTTGAAGTATCGTGCAAGAATTCAACGGACCTATGAGAAGGAAGAGAATCCTGAAGATATGATCAGAAATAAATGTACAATTGAGTATAGATTTAATAAAAAAATTGAGCCATATATCTCCAGTGAATTATTTCATCCTTACGATGAAGATCCTGTTCAGCTTGATGAGTATAGAATCTCGTTTGGCTTAACGGTTGATATAATGAAGAAGAACTCAATTAAGATTTTTTATATTTTTAAAAAAGAAGACCTTACTAAGTCAGATCCGGATGAGATCAATGTATTTGGTCTATCCTATAGTTTTAAAATGTGACATGAATCACATGGAAATAATGATATTAGGTGAATCTTCTGCCACATATGTAATATTATAAATGACGGTTTCTCAAATAAAAATATACCCAGCTGACATTCTAAGATGCCTGACCGTGCTTTTCATAGCAGTTTGTAGCGTAAAAGGGCAAAGTATTTATCTTAACGAGCTCATGTCATCAAACAGTACTACGATCTATGATGAATCAGGTAACAGTTCGGATTGGATAGAACTGTATAATGGTGGTAATATAGAAATTGACTTAGCTGGGTTTGGACTCTCTGACGATATTGACGACCCTTTCAAATGGGTATTTCCAGGTGTTGTTGTTAACCCTGAGAGCTTTTTACTTATTTTCGCATCCGGGGAGGATGATGGTTCAAATGTACAACATTGGGAAACTGTTATTAACTGGGGCGACAGCTGGAATTACTTTATAGGCTATACAAATCCGCCCTCCGACTGGCGGGAACAGTCATTTGATGACTCTGGATGGTTAAACGGTGCCAGCGGATTTGGTTACGGTGACGGGGATGATGCTACAGAAGTCCCTCAGGTTATGTCTGTCTTTGTAAGGAAGACGTTCCAGGTTGAATCCGTTGATAATATTGCAGCCCTTGTATTACATGTGGACTATGATGATGCGTTTGTTGCTTATTTGAATGGTGATGAGATTGCCCGCGCTAACATTGGGACCCCTGGTTTTGTCCCCAACTATGACGAAGGTGCCTATGGATGGCGGGAGGCTGAGATGTATAATGGTGGTTCTCCCGAACGATATGAAATAGGTCCCGAACCAGAACTCCTGGCAAATGGTGAAAATGTTCTGGCGATCCAGGTCCACAACTATAATATAACTTCTTCAGATATGAGTCTGATTCCCTTTTTCACCCTGGGCATGCTTCAGGCACCTGATGATCCTTCTGGAACTCCTGACATCCTAAATTTTCCATTGACAAATCTTCACACCAATTTTAAAATTGCATCAGAGGGAGAGACCATCATATTAACGAATCCATCCGGTGCGATTGAGGACATGGTGGATTCTACAGCAATTCCAACAGATATTTCATATGGAAGACAGCCTGACGGCAGTGATACGTGGTCGTTTTTCCCTGAACCAACACCCCAGGGGCCTAATAATACTGAAGGATTTGGTGATTATTGCGAGACCCCTCAAATTTCACATCAGGGAGGGTTTTATCCTGGTCCCGTTATCATATCCTTATCAATAAACTCAGATACCCATCAAATTTATTACACTCTTGATGGTTCAATTCCAACAGAAGATTCATTTATTTATTCACAACCACTCACAATACAAAATACAAGTGTTATTAGGACCGCTGTGCTTGATGCTGAATGTTTCCCCGGTGAAGTTATCACTCATTCCTATTTAATCAATGAGGACTCATCCCTTCCTGTTGTATCACTTACTTCTGATCCATATAATTTGTGGGATGAGGAATATGGAATATATGTTATGGGTAATGATGCTGAGTGGGCTTTTCCTTATTTTGGAGCAAACTTTTGGGAGGACTGGGAAAGACCCATTCATGTAGAATTATTTGAGCCGAATGGAGAGTTGGGATTCAGGTTAGATGCAGGAGTTAAAATATTTGGTGGATGGAGCAGGGGGTTGGCACAAAAATCCTTGGGAATTTACGCAAGGCCGGGATATGGAACGAGCGAGATCAATTATCAGATCTTTCCAGATAAAGAGATTGATTCATTTGTAGCAATAGTTTTAAGGAATTCTGGTAATGAGTGGTTTGGTGGTGGAAATGAGAACGCAACAATGTTTAGAGATGGAATGCATACCAGTTTAATGGATAATACTGGGGTGGATCACCAAGAATATCGACCTGCAGCAGTTTACATTAATGGAGAGTATTGGGGCATTCACAATATAAGAGAAAAAGTGAATGAGGAATTTTTAGCATCAAATAATCCGGGGGTTGATCCTGATGAATTGGATGAACTTGAGGCTGATGCAAGTATTATTGAAGGAGATAATCAGGATTATTTGAACATGATCGATTTTATATCCAACAATAGTTTGGCAGATCCAGATAATTATATGATTGTTGAAGAGCAGGTAAATATTGAAAATTTCATAGATTACTATATTATTCAAATTTATGTGGGGAACACTGATTGGCCAGGGAATAACATCAAGTTTTGGAGACCGCACATTGAGGGTGGAAAATGGAAATGGATTCTATATGATACTGATTTTGGCTTTGGGCTATTTTATAGTTGGGCTTCAAACGTATA
>CAZSIH010000129.1:0-3874 GCA_964606925.1 uncultured bacterium | reverse complement strand
TCACCAAACACCGCTTCGGTTAGACACGGTGAGTTAAAATTTGCTTCTTCATAAACCGGCGCTGCGCCGGATGTAATAATAAACCAGTTTTTTTCAGGGTGTGACATAGGGAGAAACTTATTTGTTTCCTTCGAGAATAAACAGGCGAGAATTTATTAAACACGAAAGTTACGAAGTTCTAAAAGATACCTATTTTGTTATTCTAAATCAGTCCTCTGACGGACACATTTTCTTTAGATATCTAACTTTGCGGAAGTTTAAAGTGTTTGCCCGAAATGATGGAAACATTTTAATTATAGAACCCTTTGATAAAATCTTCTTGAACCTTGGTGAATTTGGTGACTGTTTCAGATTTGAAACATCGATAATCCACCGTAAAATATGGAGCTTTTTATCATTCAATTATGACAGGGAAACCCGTGAAAACCGGGTACAGTCCCCGCTACTGTGATAGCAGCACACCGGTTCAAAAACCATTTTTGGCTTCCCCGGCTAAAGAGAAGGAGAACCGATTGAAACTGCTTAAGTCAGGAGACCTGGATACTTGGATGTAACCTTATTGACTTTCGGGAGAAAAGGTCGTGGTAAACTCAACTCAAATTTCCACTTCAATTTTGATCTCTCCCCCACTTTCCGGGGAGACTTGTGCCGTTTAAGCGGTTCATTTTAATTATTGCATTGGTGAAAGCCGGCAATCCACCTGTGGCTGAATCAGGGGTTATTTTGTCCCCTAACCACGATCCGGTTCCTTTTGCATCCATCCAAAATCACAGGACAGGAGCATGGACCATTTCCAATGAAAATGGTGTTTTTTGGATTCCGAATGGAACAGTTAATGGCGATTCACTTCATATTGAAAGAATCGGAATGAAAAATAAAATTCTCGTTTTTTCCGGGGAATTTCTCTCGGTACTTTTAATGAATGATCCTATCCATTTTCCTGAAATAACTATTCATAATAATTCTATTGTTCATTTAAAAAAACCATTAAGCGGTTCAACCCGGAATGAATTGGTGAATTCACTTCCTGGTTCAATTTTAAGGAGTTATGGTGGAAGTGCCGGCATCGCACAGGCAGCAGTCGATGGGGGCCGAACCATGGATGTAAAAGTATTATTTGGCGGAATTGATTTAACCAGTCCTCAAAATGGATTGACAGACATTTCCCAATTGCCAAGTCAATATTTGGGATTTTCAAAATTGTACGAAAATAAATATTTGACTAATGGGTCCGGTTCTACAGATGGTGTCATTCATTTTAATCCATGGTCCCATCCCACTGGAATTCAGATTCAATCCGGAACGGACAGCACCCGATCCGCTTCCGTACATTTTTCCAGGGAGTGGTCTGACTTTTCGTTCAATATGACAACGGGGAAAAATACTGATCCGGGAACACATCCCGTTTTATACAAATCCGAATCTGTTGAAAGACTGAATCAGGATTTTGATCAATTTTTTTCAGGATTTCGTTTTGAGATGAAAAAGAAACAATGGCTTGGCCATTTATCCTCGTGGTATTCGGTGCAGGATCGTGGTATTAGCGGATTGATTTGGAGCCCAAATTCGGAAGCAAACCGAAAAGATACCCTCTCCCTATTTTCCACTTCATTGGTTCACCTTTTACCAAAAGGATTTTTGAAAACTACCATCACCTTTCGGGAATCAGGAGAGAATTATATAGATCCATCCTCAAGCATTGACAGTGATCATTTTGCTAATACACTTTCGACAAATTTTTCGGGGCATTATACTGCCAATTCAAATGTTATCGTTCGTTTCAATTCCGGGTTTGCACGGGAAAAAGTTACCAGTACCGATGCAGATGATCATAAAAGAGACCTATATTTTTTCGCGCCATCATTAACTGTATCTCATTTAGCGGGTTTCTCTATCTTAACCGCAATGCGATTGGATCAATATTCCGATTTTGGAATTGCCTGGACCTATTCCGGGGAATTAGGTCGTAATATTTTACCATGGTTATCCCTATCCGGTTCATGGGGATCTTCTTTTCGCGCACCTACTTTTAATGATCTATTTTGGAATCCGGGCGGGAATCCGGACTTGGGCCCTGAACAATCAATTTTTGGAAAATTTTCAGCTCAATTCACTCTTTCAAAATTGTCCGTTGAATTGAGTTCCAAAAAAACCAATTCAACGGATTTGATTGTATGGGATAAGGCGGAAGATTTCTGGCGACCGAGGCAGGTGGATGAAACAACTCGTAAAATTCGGGGGATAAATGGACAAATTATTTTTTCGAAAGGGCTCATTTTCCAAGGCTCGATCCGTCATATTCAATCTGAAAATCTATCCACAGGAACTTCATTAAGATATTCACCTAACTGGATCAGCAATGGGATTATTAGGATCATGAAATGGGATTGGACAACAAGCTTGTCTTTCCATTTTACCGGTACTCAAATTGATACGTATGGCTATCCGGATGACGTCACCTTAGACCCAACGATTATGAGTTATTTATCTATTGAAGTTCCACCCATTTTTCATAATCAAATTCGATTCAATTTGTCGGTTTCTAATTTTCTAAATCGAGAAACCATGACCATATATGGCTACCCTGAACCGTCCCGTATTATCCGGATCAACATTTCATATCAATTAAAATAAAGGTAAAATAATGAAACAATATAATTTAGTTCTTCTCTCATCTTTAATTTTATTGATAGGCTGTATCGTTTATGAAGAAGAGGGAATTGATGTAAGCGGTGAGGCAACTGCTTTTATCCTCTGTGAAGGAAACTTTGGGAGCAGTAATGCTGCATTATGGTCTTTTGCTCCTGATGATTCAACAACTGAAACTCAGATTTTCGGTGGAACATCTCTGGGTGATGTAGCACAATCATTAACTGTTGGGGGAAACAAACTTTATGTAGTGGTGAATAACAGTCATAAAATTGAAATTTTATCGGTGGATGATGAGATCTCACATGAAGGAACCATCAGTTTCACAAATGCCAGTCCAAGGTATTTGGTCACAAGTGGTACAACCGGGTATGTTTCATGCTGGAATTTGAGTGCAATCCTGGTGTTGGATTTGAAAAACCAAGTCGTAATTGATACTATTTCAATGCCTGGAATGCCAGAAGATTTGATCCTTGATGGAACCAGTCTTTACGCGTCTATTCCCTCCAATTCTGATTGGTCATCTTCTAATTCCGTCGTGGAAATATCTACATCATCAAAAGAAATCGTGCAGACCTACGAGGTGATTTCTGGTCCTAATAATATGGTATTGATCGACTCTAATCTTTTTGTAGCCAGTACCTACTATGGTGCAAATTGGGCCACTTATACAGGCATTTCAAAAATTGATCTTTCATCTAGGACAGTTACCACGCATATCGATGGAAGCAATTTCGTTGTAATAGGAAATCTGGTGAAAGCAGGTGAGACATTGTATCGTGCCACATCCACGGGACTAGCACCAGTGAATCTGGATCTATCCTTGGACCTAGATGCTATTATTGGTGGGCAAAAAAATGTGTATTCCGCAGCTGCCGATGATGCGTATCTCTATTTTGGCACGACAGATTGGGCAGCACCGGATACAGTTTATGTCACTGATCATAGCGGCTCGCACGTAAATCAATTTATTGTAGGCACAGGTCCGGGAGATTTTGTTACAGTTTTAGATTAATTTTTTATTCAGAATATTTTCTGCGAAAATTACGGAATGACAACGACCTAGAGTCTAATCCAGAAAATCCCACTCCACTGATAAACTAGTTTGTCGTCCCAGGAGTGGCATTTCCGGATGAATTTCAAAATAATTGTTTTCATCGGATCCTATGGATGCTAGAATCATTTCTGTGATATTCAACCACTCATATTTAATGGTGAAGGTGGA
>CAZSIH010000128.1:0-3916 GCA_964606925.1 uncultured bacterium | reverse complement strand
TTAGAATAGAATTTTTTATAGGTATCTTAAATTTTTCCAACGATTCAATTAATTTATCCATCCCTTCATAAATGACTGCATTCATTTCTGTCATTTTTGCAGAAGTAACATTTGCTGCGTTGTCATCAATGAAAAGAACTTCGTGACCGGATTTCCCAATTTTGTCTAAGGTTAATGTGTAAATATCCTTATTCGGTTTTCGGTACCCAACTTCATAAGAATAGATCGCACCTTTGATGAACTGATGAAACCTGTATTCAGTACTCGATTGTAAAAAACGAATATGCCGGGGATTGGTATTGGATAACAACCAGATTGGAATGGTCTTGTAACAAGATTCCAATAGATTCACAACAGGGGATTCATCTCCCAGTAGTAATTCCCATCCGAACCAGAAATCTTCCGCCGAAATTTTGTTTTTTTCAGGGAGAAAATTATTTATTGCACAATAAAATTGATGATCATCAAGTTTTCCTGTTTCATATTGACTGTGTAAACCCCAGGGAATGGATTTTTGTAATTTATTTAATGACAACCCAGAGATACTTGACCAATATTCAAACGTTTTTTCAGGATGGATATCCAGAAGAACACCGCCAATATCAAAAATTATGGTTTTTATTGGCGGCATTTCAAAAGTAAATGGTTTTTACAGTACGACTAATTCTCTGGTTGTGGTGTTCAGCACTTCACATCCATTTTCTTCAATAATAATGTCATCTTCAATGCGGACACCGCCCCAGCCCGGGAGGTAAATTCCCGGTTCTACTGTTACTACGTTATTCACAGCAAGAGTTTGATCACTTAATTTACTCAGCCGGGGTTGAGTATGAATTTCAAGCCCCAATCCGTGCCCTGTTCCATGATTGAAATATTCACCATATCCTTTTTTATCAATAATATTCCGGGGAATAGCATCCAATTCTTTGCATGAAGCTCCGGATTTTGCTGCGGAAACTGCAGTCTCCTGAGCTTCTTTAACAATACTGTATATTTCATGATGTTTGTCTGTTGTTTCTCCAAGTACAGGCGTTCGAGTCATATCTGCATGATAACCGGCATATTTTGCGGCGGCATCTATAACGATAAAATCTCCCCTTTTAAATTTACGGTCTGATGGAACTGCATGGGGAAGTGCGCTGTTTGGACCGCCTGCAACGATGGGAGGATAGGCTTCACCGTCAGCTTCCCGGCGATAAAACATGGTGAGTTCATTTGCTATTTCCTTTTCCGTAACTCCTTCTTTTATTTTCGGAATTATCTTTTCATAAGCTGCATCTGTAATTTCTACTGCAGTACGAATTGCATTTAATTCTGACTCATCCTTCACTGCTTGTAAATCTTCAAGAATCCCTTTTGTGCATACAAAATCTATTTTAGAAAACAGGTCAACCATGGTATTATATTGTGTTACAGAAAGATGTTCTCCTTCAAAACCCAATTTTAATCCATCAGGAATCAGGTTTCTCTTCTTCGCACCCATAAGTTCTAAATGAGATAAATTTTCGATAACCCTGGAAAAACCTGATACCTGCTCTTTTGATTGTTCAGTGTATCTACCATCAGAAATAAAATATTGTTTTTCCGGAAGGATAAGGCAGGTAGCGGAAGAACCGGTAAAACCACAGATGTACCGAATATTCGTGAGATTTGTAAGAATGATCCCATCCATACCCTGCTCACTGAGTACGGATTTCAATTTTTCCTGTCGGGATGAGTACAATGAAGGTGTCATTTTTTTAAAAAGTAAAAGAGTCAGTTTTGTGAATGAAACTTTTTTGATATCCTGTTTCGGTATTCTTTTAATCGTTTTTTATCTTTTTCATTCTCTTCAATCATATCCAAAATATCAATAGCCTGAGGATAAAGTCCCTGGTTTTCCAAGATTTCTGCTAATGTAAACGTTGCCAATTTTGAGCTTATATTTAAGGGCTTCAATTCAACGGAAGAGACAGGTGACGATGTTTTTTGAATGTTTGTTTTAATCCTCATTGGAATTTCCTTCCGTCTCTTTTGTGTAGATGTATAATCAAACCTCTCGTATTTTTTCCTTAATGCCTTTAATGTGTTTGGGGATCGATTTAATTTCTCCTGAACTTCAGCCAACAGCCTAAGCGCTTCAGGATAAACAGTATGTGATTTCAGTAAGTTTTTCAATGTTTTTTCGGCAGTTTTATAATTTTTATTTTCCTTATTGATCTGTGCCAGGACAAACAGTCCATCCGGATGTTCTGGATGATGGTTCAGGCCAGCTTTACATATCTCTTCTGCTTCGGAATAATCTCCATCCATTGAATATAACTCTGCTACCAATGGAAAAAGTATTGAATCAGAACATTTTTGTAAAAAAGTCCCCATGTCTTCCCTGTTTGAAAAATTCATCATCTTCGGTTGGTTTCCACCCAATCAGTAATGTAGTCAATTGTATTTTGAACAGGTGTTCCGGGACCGAATAGTTTTCCGACTCCCATTTCATTCAATGAGTCCATGTCACTTTTTGGAATAATCCCTCCTCCGGTCAATAAGACATCAGTTAAACCTTTTTCATCCATGAGCTTTTTCACTCTGGGAAAAATAGTCATGTGAGCATTGTTTAAACTGGACAGAGCAATGACATCTGCATCTTCCTGCAATGAGGCAGAAACGATCATTTCAGGAGTCTGGCGCAATCCCAGATAAATGACTTCCATTCCGGCATCTCGATAGGCTGAGGCTAAAACTTTTATTCCACGGTCATGACCGTCTAAACCTGGTTTTGCCATTATAATTCTAATTTTACGTTTCATATAAAAATTGCATTTAATTGATTGATAAAATTACAATAGGATTTTCCAAAAAAGAAAAAGGACAAAAGATTAAAGATAACCCTAATTTTTACTGTCAAGGACAAAGGTAACCGGTCCTTCATTTATCAAACTAACTGACATGGATGCCCCAAATTTACCAGATTCTACAGGAATTCCATCTTCACCTAATTGGCAAATAAACCGTTTGTATAAATATTCCCCTTTATCCGGTGGTGCCGCATGGATAAAACTGGGACGGCGTCCTTTTTTCCAATCTGCGCAAAGGGTAAATTGACTGATCACCAAAGCAGAACCCTTAATATCCTTAATGGAAAGGTTCATCTTTTCATGCTCATCGTTAAAAATCCTGAATCCCGAAATTTTTCCTGTTAAAAACTTCACATCCCCCTCTGTATCATCCTTCATCACACCTAATAAAATAACCAGTCCCTGATTGATGGCACCACATATCTCTCCCTGAATAGACACATCTCCTTTGGTTACACGTTGTAAAACTGCGATCATTCAATCCAGATATTCTGCTTGCCGTAGATATTTTTCAGTTTCTTGCAGAATGTACTGTCGGTTGATACGCGAATATTGTGTGCCAGTATTTGCTGGTGTCTTCCATTCTTCTGTATATGAAAAACCAACCGTGTGTTACCCTGATACTGTTCAGCGATTTTATAAAGTTTATCAATTTCATTCGTAGAAATTGAATCAGGATCAATCATTATATTCAAATGTTTAGATAATTGATCTTCAGCTCGATCTAAAGACACAATATGTTCTGCCAACATTATTACATTCCTCATTTCAGATCTGTCCTCGGGATTTCCTGATACAAACACAATATTTCCTTCCTGAATTATTTCTTTATAACGTAAATATATTTCATGAAATGCGATAATTTCAGCCCGTCCGCCAATACATTCCATTTTAATCCTTACCCATTCTTTTCCGTTTTTATCAAAATTGCGGTTTATTCCCTCGATCAACCCTCCCAGCCTGAATGATTTTCTTTTAATGGCTGGAATTGCCTCAGTGAAATCGTATGTGGCATATTTTTCAATAATATCTGCATGTTTTAACAGGGGATGACCGGATACATATGTGCCAAGTACTTCCTT
>CAZSIH010000127.1:0-4010 GCA_964606925.1 uncultured bacterium | reverse complement strand
ATGTATCGGGGTTTGAATGGGATTAAGACGGTTGGAGTACATGTCTTAATCCCCTAATTTTCTTTCTTTATTTTTAACATAAATTGGTCAAAATAGCTCCTTCCATACTGTCTGCGGATTTTTCCGATCTACGCTCGGCGTTAACTTTGTGCGATGCCGGAAAGGCAGATTATATTCATATTGATGTTATGGATAATCATTTTGTCCCAAATTTGACTATCGGTCCACCAGTTGTAAAATCAATTAGACCTGTTTCCAAATCTTATTTTGATGTTCATTTAATGGTAATCGATCCGGAAAATATTGTAGAATCGTTTTCTGATGCAGGGTCAGACGGAATTACTTTTCACATTGAAGCAGTGAACAACCCAGGGTCCTTGATTGACCGGATAAAATCTTTGGAATTGGACGTTGGGATTTCTTTAAAACCGGCAACGCCTCTGGAAGAGATCACCCCCTTTTTTGACCAGATTGACCGGGTATTGATCATGAGTGTAGAACCGGGTTTTTGCGGTCAAATATTTATAGAATCATCTCTCGATAAAATCAGTCAGCTTAATCATGTATTGGTTCAGTACGGATTAAAAAACAGAGTTGAAATTGA
This sequence comes from uncultured bacterium, assembly GCA_964606925.1. Classification (GTDB taxonomy): domain Bacteria; phylum Fidelibacterota; class Marinisomatia; order Marinisomatales; family AB-629-J13; genus AB-629-J13. Next base: position 3,406 of record CAZSIH010000127.1, on the reverse strand, counting down.
GGTGGACGGTGGAATTAAGTTGGACAATGCACAGGATGTTATAAATGCAGGTGCCGATGCTTTGGTGGTTGGTTCGGGGATTTTTAAGGCAACGAATCCCTTGAAACAACTTTCGGTTTTTAAACAATTGCAAAAACAATGAGAACCTACGAAGATATTGATTCTTTTTCTGAATGGAGTAAGGACGAAAGAGATATTTTTTCAATCAGGGTATTGAAAGGAATTATTCTTGATGGAGTTCGAAAAGCAAATTCAGGTCATTCCGGAGGACCATTATCATCTATTGATTTTGCATATATTTTATTTACGGAATTTTTGAATTTTGATCCCGGCGATCCTGATTGGTTTAACCGGGATAGATTTGTCCTTTCTGCAGGACATGAATCGATGCTATTGTACACGTTATTATATATGATTGGATGGTTATCCATGGATGACCTGAAACAGTTTCGCCAACTTCACAGCCTAACTCCCGGGCATCCTGAAGTTCATATTCCCGGTGTAGAAGCAACCACAGGACCATTGGGGCAGGGAATCGGTATGGGTGTTGGAATGGCTGTCGGAGAAATCCTATATAAAAATATTTGTGCTGGGAAAACCGGTATTGATTCATCTTTTCTATCTCATAATTCCTATATTTTGTGCAGTGATGGAGATTTACAGGAACCGGTAGCTTTGGGTGCTGCTTCCTTAGCTGGGCATTGGCAACTGAGAAATTTAACCATGTTCTACGATGCAAATGATGCGCAAATTTCCGGTAAAACAGATCGATCGGATTCAACGGATTATGGAATGATTTTTGAAGGATTCGGTTGGCATGTTCAACAGATTGACGGACACAATCATGACGAGATCAGAAATGCCATTCAAAAATCAGAAGTAATTGAGAAACCCAGTCTCATTATCGGGAAAACCCACATAGCGCATGAAACTGCAACTATGGAAGGAGATTACGAGACTCATGGGATGCCCCTTCCATACGAAGAAATTGACGCGACTAAAGAAAAATTAGGGTTACCTATAGAGACTTTTTATTTAACGGAGAAAGTTCGCAGTCATTTTCAAAATAGATTTGCAAAATTAACTGAATTGAGAAAAGAATGGGATGATGGTTTAAATTCTGCTCTGGAAAATCCAACCTTTAAAAAGTTTTGGAAAATGACAATGAAAAACCAACTTCCGGAATTTACCTATCCTGAATTTGAACATGGAACCTCAATCGCAACTCGAAAAGCATTCGGATCAACTCTGGATTCATTTGCAACTCAAATTCCACATATTGTTGGAGGATCTGCAGATTTGGAACCATCAAATTATACGTCGATCTTTGCTGCAACATATGGGGATTTTTCAAAAATAAATCCCGGGGGACGAAATTTAGCGTTTGGCGTGAGAGAATTTCCTATGAGTACAATATGTAATGGGTTAGCTCACCATGGAGGGCTGATCCCATTCGGAGGGACATTTTTAGTTTTCTCCGATTATTCCAGACCTGCAATTCGACTTTCAGCAATTCAAGATCTGCAAGTTATATACGAATTCACACATGATTCCTTTTATGTGGGAGAGGACGGTCCCACACACCAGCCGGTTGAACATATAATGAGTCTGAGGGCAATCCCTAATTTGAATGTTTACCGCCCTGCTGATGCAATGGAAACTGCCGCTTCACTGGAGTGTATCCTTCAGGACACAACCATTCCCAGTGCTATTTTACTCAGCCGACAGGGACTCCCTCAGCTTGAATGCGAAATCGACGAAATTAAAGATGGTGTAAAGAAAGGAGGTTACATCATAATGGATTGTAAAGGGGTACCTGATATTATCATAATTGCAACAGGATCAGAAGTTTCTTTGGGGATTGAAGTTAGTTTTCGTTTGGATAATTTTAATTGCAGAGTGGTGAGTATGCCTTGCTGGGAAAGATTTTTCCAGATGGATGAGGACGAAAGAGAAAAGATTATTCCCAAGGGTACCGGAATCCGGATTTCCATAGAAGCCGGTGCAACATTAGGATGGGACCGATTGACTGGGATAAATGGATTAAATATTGGTATAGATCATTTTGGTGCTTCTGCACCACATGAGGATTTAGCAGAGGAATTTGGATTCACCCCTGAAAAAATTGAAGCAAAAATAAGAACACACTTAAAAAAATGAATATTCATTTAGCAGCAGATCATGCCGGATTTGAATTAAAGGAATCGGTAAAAAAATATTTTACCGAGCAGGGTTATTCTCTTACGGATCATGGTGCCTATGAATATGTTTCTTCAGATGACTATCCGGAATTTATTTTTCCCGCTGCTAAAGCGGTTGCGAAAGACAACAATTCACGGGGAATCATTTTTGGAGGATCTGGACAGGGTGAGGCAATGGCAGCTAACAGAATTAAGGGAGTTCGAGCAACGGTTTTTTATGGGGGAAATAGAGAAATACCGGCACTTTCCAGACAGCATAATAATGCAAATATATTATCGGTGGGTGCACGGTTTGTATCCTCAAAGGAAATAATAGAAGTAATTAAAGCATGGCTGGAGGCACCATTTGAAGGAGGCAGGCATCTAAAAAGGATTCAGAAGCTGGATGAAAAAACTTAATAGCCATTCATTAAAGGGAAGTGAATTAAATTTATCGATATGTATTTTTATTTTTTTGACGATTTATGGATTTCTTCTAAAAGGTAGATTCTTATAAAAACCCAAATTTCATGAGTTTACATCAGATAGAGATTGGTACTCAGGTAACCATTAAGTCAACCGGTGACATTGGTTCCATTAAGGAAGTATATTATTTCCCAACGACCTATAAAGTAAAACTTACCAATGGTTCAGTAGAAAAATTCAATACTCATGACCTCAATATTGAAGGGAAAACAATTACGGAACCGGGAATTATCAAAGAAAAATCATCTAATAAATTAAATTCCGGTATGGATTTTGACGTGAGTATTTTTCGTGTCAAAACAGTTCTCTGGCAGGAAATAAAAGCTGATATGTCTGATGTTTGGACTCGCCTGATCTCACTGAAAGATTACCATTTATGGTATCCGGGGATTCAGCGAATGCTTCCTTTAAACGATATGGGGAGGTATGTACATCAATATTCCTTTGACCAACTTGAATTGAAGCCCGGAAGCCATGTGAGAACCAGAAGTAATGGGTTTTTTCCATTTTTAAATGGGAGAATTATGGGGATGGAAAAGGAGAAACAATTCACATTATTCTTACGGATAAATCCTCTGTTAAAAGAATTGACTCAATTTGAATTAGAAGAAAAGAATGGTAAAATCCTGGTTACATGTACCCGGACATATAAAGGATTGTTTGCATTGATCGGGTATTGGGGGTTTCATAAAAACAAATCTCTGTTGTTAAAAGACTTTCAGGAAATATTCTTTCCTCAA
>CAZSIH010000126.1:0-4079 GCA_964606925.1 uncultured bacterium | reverse complement strand
AGATTTTATTATTGCTGTATTTCCGGAAAATGATGTACCGGGAATCAAAGTGGTTTACACAGGAACTGTTAAAAATTCCCATCTTCCCCTCAACTTGGAAATACTAATCCCGTATGAATCTGAAAGTGGAGTTTTTGCTGGTAATCGTAAACCACCTGAATCGTTTGATCCGGTGGACATTATTGAAGTCGATAGGGAAAAATGGATTCGTGAGACAATTGTAACACAGATGTTTGAATTACAAGTCGTCTTTAATCCATTCAGCGGGGAAGCGTTGAGGAAGGTAACATTTGAGATTAGATTAAATGTACCCGTCACAACGCTCTACTTAGCTGTGCAGCACCCACTAGCAGCAGAAGATTTTGAGTTTGAAGAATCTGTAGAATCGTTTTTTGATGGTCATGGAATCCAATACAGCAGGGTTCAAGTAGGACCACTTTCCGCCGGAGGAACAAAAACAGTATCCTTCTCGTATCGAAATCCAACTGGAATATTAAGCAAAGATATTTTGGAAGAGAGACTCCAATCGTTAGGTACGCAAGAGACGCCAAACCCAACAACCGCAACAAAAGTGATTAGGTATAAACTGCCTCTCTATGAACCGTTAATCGTATTAGCCGTTTTATCTATCATCATTGGATTGTTATATTGGAGGTCAGCGAGAAGTGAACCAATACAAAATACCGGGGGAAAAAAATCGAAAATATGTGCAAACTGCAATACACTTGTAAAAAGTGATGATCGTTATTGCTCAAAATGTGGACGTAAAGTTTAATGATTCCAATCCTGTTTGAAATCGGTCCAATAAAAATTTATTCTTTCGGCACCATGCTGGTTGTGGCATTCCTGGTGAATTTTTACCTCCTGAAGCATGAATTAAAAAGAAGGAATAAATCAGAAGCACTTTCGGGGGACATAGTCTTTTGGGCGGCTTTAGGCGGAATTCTAGGTTCAAAAGTTTATTATATGTTTGAGAATTACAGGTTATTTATGAATGATCCCATTGGCATGATATTCAGTGGTTCAGGGCTTGTATTTTTAGGTGGTTTAATGGGCGGAATGCTTGCTGTTACCGTGCTTATAAAAAAACGGGGTGAATCTTGGCTTGAATTCGCAGACATAGTGGCGCCACTATTGATTCTTGGATATGCCATCGGTAGGGTTGGCTGCTTTCTTGTGGGTGACGATTATGGTATCGTATCTGATCTGCCGTGGGCTATTGCGTTCCCCAATGGAGTCCCATCGACTTTAGTGCCTGTCCATCCGACGCAACTATATGAATTCACTATGGGAATCATCATATTCACCATTTTGTGGCGGTTGCGCGTGAAAACGTCACCGCACGGGCAACTATTTTTTATCTATCTCATCCTTGCAGGATGTGAAAGATTTTTAATTGAATTTATCCGTACCAACACACAGTATTTTATTGGATTAAGCGGAGCTCAGTTAATATCCATCATCATGATGAGTATTGGCTCATATTTACTTTTTAAATCATACAGTTCCTCATCAGAATCTGGTGCTGCGGAAACTTCCTCCTGACTTTCGCTTACAATTCTTCATAACGATGAAAAAAGGTCAGATAATAATCTTGATGCTGGTACATGTGTTATCAGCCCAGGTGTTTACCGATGGATGGACCCAGGAATTGATCTGGAATCATGCTGAGAATCAGATTTCTCCCTCACAGATAACAATGAATATGTTCGGTGATATCTATATCTTGGATGACAACAATTACTCAATCCACTATTTTTCTAAAAATGGCTCTGAGTCGAACGTATCAGGCGGATGGGGAGAAGAGGGAGAAACATTCATTTTTGCTACAGATTTGGCGGTATCAGGAGGTAATGATGTGTATATCTGTGATTATGGGTCCAACAGAATAATTCGGTTTGACAGAAAATTAAATTATATCTCAGACTTCCGTACTGATAACTTTGATATAGACCCCATCATTTTTCCCATAAAAATTGCAATCAATCCGTTAGGTGAAATTGTGGTTATTTCCTCTCAACAGTGGGATGTTTCTTTAATATCAACTACGGGAGCCGTTTTATTTACAACTGGGAATATTCCATTTGCCAACTCAAGATTTAAAAAAATTAGCGATTGCTCAGTGAATTCATCTACTCAGATAGGCGTGATAGATGGAGGAATGGGGGAATTTATAATCCTGTCAAGAAATGGTCAAATTGATTACCGTCTTTCTCTGCCTGATGACCAAAATTACTTTGTTCATTGGTGGAGAAAAAGTTGGTTAATTCTATCCCAAACAGGAACGTTGTGGATGGTAAAACCAGAATTCGTTGAGTTTAGTGAGATATTAACCGCCAATAGGTTGGGTCAAACTTATGAGTTTATTGATTTTTCGCTCCATAAGAATTCCATTTATGCAATTGACCAGCTTTCAGGTAAAATATATTCCACCCAACTAAGGATTGTTGATTAACAGGTTATTCATTATTTCTTGTATTCTGATTCAATCTGAAAATTTATCAGGAAGCAGTAGATTTTCGATTGAATCAAATAGTGATTCAGTGTGGGTTGAAACTAACCATAAATCTATAAAACTCACCCGCGATTCTGTATTAGACAATACATTAAAGATTTTTAGAGGAGATTCGGCAGTAACTGGGTTCACCATTAATCATGTGAAAGGAGAGATTGTTCTGAAGGATACTGAAACGGTGGGTGCTTATTATTATGTATCGTATCAATACTTAAATATTCCAATACCTACGAGGTTGGGTCCCGCTTTTGTTCAATTTCCACATTTAGATAGTACAGTCACAGGAAAACAGAATGATCCAATTGAAATTAAATCACTTAGGACGGAACCATCATATCCATTAATCACCAGCGGAACATTTTCAAGAGGAATCTCCGTTTCTTCATTCACTGGAATGTCTTTGGATGGCGGACTGCAATTATCCATGCAGGGGCGTTTGTCTGAAAAGTTGACCGTTGCAGGAATACTGTCAGATCAAAATACACCCATTCAACCAGAAGGGGATACCAAAACATTAAGTGAAATAGATAAAGTATTCCTTGAAGTATACCATCCAAGCTTTACTATTACCGCAGGAGATTTAGAGGTTGAGAATAAAAATAACAGATATTTTACATTTTCAAAACGGCTTGAAGGAATGAATTTGCATTATAAAAATAACCAGGGTGAGTTTAGAAGTTTTTTTGGTAAATCGCCGGGTAAGTACAAAAAAAATAAATTTTTGGGAATGGATCAGAATCAGGGTCCATATCAACTCTCTGGGGAAAATAATTCACGGAATATCATTGTTCTTTCGGGAACAGAAAAAGTCTGGTTAAATGGCGAATTGCTAGTTCGAGGAGAAAATAATGACTATACCATTGATTATTCAACATCAGAAATTACTTTTACACCGAGGCGCATCATAGATGTACACAGCAGAATCTTCGTGGAATTTGAATATTCAAATTTTATTTATCCGCGACAGGTGAGTAGCGTCGCGATAAATAGTCAATTTTTAAATGATAGAATTACTGCGTCAATTGGCTGGATCAGGGAAATAGATGGAATTGAACCGGAGGTCAATCAACAACTAAACGATGATGAATTGGATTTACTAACTTATGCAGGCGATTCTGTTGACTATACAAGATTTATCACTGCTGTAGAGGATTCTTCCGGTCAATATGTTATGCATCAAAATCCCGACAATCTGGACGATTCCATTTTTTTCTATATTGGTATTGAAGATCAGATAATGTTTGAAAACAAGTATTCCGTAACATTTTATAATCTGGGACCTGAGGGAGAATACAAAAAGCAAGTATCAGAAACAGGAGAAATTTATTTCGAATTTGTCCTTGTGTCAGAGAGAGATAATTCTCTGGATTTATATGTGCCGTGGAGACCTTTTAACCCTCCAAAAACCCATCAAATAGTTGATGTTTCTTTTAACGTAAACTTAGGTGATTCCTCACTGGTTCACCTGGAAATTGCCGGCTCGAAAAACGATATGAATCTCTATTCAGATTTAGATGATAACGATAACGAAGGATTAGCCGGCGCTGTATCTATAAAACACTCC
>CAZSIH010000125.1:0-2500 GCA_964606925.1 uncultured bacterium | reverse complement strand
ATAAGTCTTCCGGATTTTGTCACCGGCTGAGATCGTGAATTGATTTTCCCCATCCAGGTGTTTAGGTCTTTGGTCTTGATTTTTAGTTTACCATTAGAATATATGTTCCATGCCAAGTCCATTATTTTTGATATTCTCTGTTTGGTCAATGCAGAAATAAACAGCATGGGGTAATTTTTTAATGCAGGAAAAGAAAAGGTGATATCCTTTTTGAATTCATCTAAAGTATTTGAGACTTTTTCCACCAAATCCCATTTATTAATTAGTAAAATGAGCCCTTTTCCATTTTGGATCACATAATCCGCAATGGATTTATCCTGACGACCGAATGATTTTTCCGCATCTATCATGACCATTACAACATCTGCCCTGCTGATGGCTTGATGGGTTCGAATGTTGCTGTAATATTCAATATCATCATTTAATTTAGATTTCTTTCTCAATCCCGCAGTATCAATTAATATGATCTCTTTTCCATACCATCGAAGGGATGTATCAATTGAATCCCGAGTTGTTCCAGCAATGGGTGTAACGATGGTTTGTTCTCTTTGCAGAAGAGCATTTGTGAGGGAAGATTTTCCCACGTTTGGCATTCCAACGATCGCTAACCGCAGAGATTGATCTTCCTCGATCCCTGTTGTATCGGGCATTCCAACATGTTCCACAACTGTATCTAAAAGGTCTCCAACCAATCTGCCCGTAAGAGCAGAAATAGGAAGAACCTGATCCATCCCCAATTCGTAGTACAAAAATGTTTGTTCATCCTGTTTTAAGTGGTCACATTTATTTACGACCAAAATTACCGGTTTATTCGATTCCCGGACAAATTGTGCCAAGCCCAGATCTGAAGATGAAGGTTCTTCTCTGCCGTTAACCATAAACAGGATCAGGTCTGCTTCAGCAATAGCCAGTTGAGCATGTTTTCGAACGGATGAATTAAACATGTCAATATCTGTGGGAATGTATCCTCCCGTATCAACAAAAGTTAGTTCTCTTCCCACCCATTCAACATTACCGTAATTCCTGTCCCGGGTGATTCCCTCTGTTGACCCAACGATGGCTTTTCTTTTTTTCATCAAACGATTAAAGAGTGTGGATTTTCCCACATTGGGTTTTCCGACAATTGCAATTATAGGGTTATGTTTCATTTAATTTGCTTTTCTCACTTGAAATTTACAGCCAAATAAATACTTTTAGATGATAGAATAAAGTCACTTTAATAGGGAACAATCTCATTAAATTTCGATCATGGAAGAACGAAAAATACGGCTAACCACACTAAGTCACGGTTCAGGTTGAGCTTGTAAAATAGGGTCTGAAGACCTTGCCCAGGTTCTGGGTAATCTGAAATTGCAGACAGATGATAGAGTCATTGTTGGTTTTGATGGAGCCGATGATGCCGCCGTGGTGCGCCTTGACGGAGATAAATACATAATTCAGACTGTGGATTTTTTTACCCCAATTGTTGATGATCCGTATCAATTCGGACAAATTGCTGCAGCGAATTCATTGTCTGATATTTATGCTATGGGAGGTCGTCCTCTTTTTGCGTTAAATATTGTTGGATTTCCCATTAAAGATCTACCAAAATCTATGCTAACTGAAATTCTACAGGGAGGTGCAGATAAGGCGAAAGAAGCCGGAATAACAATTGTTGGAGGTCATTCTATTGATGATAAAGAACCGAAATACGGATTGGTGGTAACAGGAGAAGTCAATAGAAATAAACTTATCCGCAATAATACTGCAAAAAAGGGAGATGTCCTTGTTCTCACAAAACCTCTGGGAACCGGGATTATTGCAACTGCAATAAAAAAAGGCGAAGCAGAAAAATCTATTATCAACGATGCTGTGCATATTATGACAACTCTTAATAAATTTACAGCGGAATTAATGAATACGTTGGAAGTAAATGCAGCAACTGACATTACGGGATATGGATTGTTAGGACATTTATTTGAAATGTGTAAGGGGAGTAATGTGTCTGCGGAAATTCAAAATTCAGAAATTCCGGTTATCCAAGGAACTGTCAAACTTGCAGAAAAGGGATGTATACCGGGAGGATCCAAACAAAATTTAAAGACGAGTCAAAAATATACTGAATTTTCTGAAACATTATCAGAAACGGAAAAATTAATTCTTGCAGATGCACAAACGTCCGGAGGCTTACTCATATCTTTATCCGGAGAAAATGCTCATTCCTTTATAACCCGGTTCAAAGATGAATCCAATGTGGAAGCTGTAATTATTGGAAAAATGATCGAAAAAGGAAAGGACACCATAACTGTTAATTAATCATTTTCTCTCTAATTTTTTATTCAAAAATTTGATATACAGATTTTAGAAATATGTAAAAAATATGTCTGGATAATTTTTAAATTTAGTTCTATCATTTATAAGATAAATTATAGTTTTATTCACAAAATTTAATGTCTGATTTATTAAATATATTAGCTGAAAAAATCCCAAAATGGCGTGAAGAAGCCTTAGGATTGATCCA
>CAZSIH010000124.1:0-4191 GCA_964606925.1 uncultured bacterium | reverse complement strand
GACCAGACAGTGGTTGAGGGCCATGAAGTTACATTGAGCGGGTCAGGTTCAAGCGATAGTAATAATGATGAACTATTTTTTGAATGGGAGACACTAGACCCAAGTATTGAATTATCCAGTAATTTTGCAGTTGAACCACGTTTTTTTGCACCAGCCAGCGACAGTTCAAATGATTATTCTTTTTCGCTAACAGTTTCAGATGGAGTTTTCGAAACATCTCCGGATACAATAACAATTACTGTTATAACAAATACCCCTCCAGTAGCAGAGAAACCGTCACTCTCCGGGGAGATTATGACGATGAGTCTGATGTGAGGGAAATATACGGTGATGTTCAATATGAATGGACATCCTTAAGCGGGATTGAATTATCTGACCCTACTGAAAAAAGACCTGAATTTGTAGCTCCTTTGGTTGAGGATACAACCCATTATGAATTCAGTTTAAGAGTATTTGACGGAGAATATAATTCGGAAGATGCAGATTCAGTAACAATTACGGTCCTCGGGAATTATCCTCCTGTAGCTAAAGCAGGAAGCAATCAAAGTCTGGTTGAAGGATCCCTCGTGAATTTGGACGGCAGCAGTTCTTCCGATGTTAATGGAGATGATCTTGCATACTTATGGACAGCGCCGGATGGAATTGTACTTTTGGACTCAACAATTCCAAATCCTGAATTCATTCTTCCCATTACCGGAAATACGGACTTTATAGACTATGCATTTACATTAGTTGTAAATGACGGTGAATTAGATTCTGAACCGGATGAAGTAGTCATAAAAGGAAAAGCAAATGAACCGCCATACCCCAGTAATGCCAATCAGGGTGGTGTTTCTGGATTAGATATAACTGCGGACCAGGGAACAACCGTAACACTGTCAGCCAATGCGGATGATGATTTTACCGATGATTTGATCTACTTATGGTCGGCACCGACTGCTCTTGTTTTAGATGGTGCAACTACTGAAGCTCCTGAGTTTACCGCTCCGGACAGACCGGAAACTACAGATTATGAGTTAATTCTCACTGTTAGTGATGGAGATACAGTGTCTGCTCCTGATACAATGATCGTCACCATATTGGAAAACAAACCTCCAGTTGTTACTGCAGGAGTACTGGATGCAGACGGAAATGTAGTGACGGATATTTTGTCTGTAGATCAGGGAACAATGGTTACATTGGACGGAACGGAATCATCGGATCCAAATAACGATCAAATATCCTATGAGTGGGCGTTATGGTCTTCTGCTGACCCGGAGGATTTAAACGGGGTCTGGAACGAGGGAGAGCTATGGACGGATGAGTTGGGCAATGGCATTTGGGATGAAGGGGAAGATTTCAATGACTGCAATGGAGACCAATCCATTTGCGAAGGGGATTCTCAATGGGCTGATTCATTAGGAAACGGAATGTATGATACTGGCGAACCATGGACTGACCTTGGTAATGGGCAATTTGATGTAGGCGAACCCTGGATAGATCACAAACTTGTGTTCAATGATCAAGGGAAAACAGTACGGCCAACATTTACGGCACCAGACAGAAATGAAGTCTCTTATTATGTGTTTTATTTGGTTGTGAATGATGGAGAATACGATTCTGATCCAGAAAATACAGGGCGCAGTCCTAATGAGGAAAAGGTTACTATAAAAGTTTTACCAAACAAACCTCCGGTAGCAGATGCAGGAGACCCCAAAAGAGGGTTAAGCGGTAACAGGATTCTTCTGAATGCATCCGGTTCACGAGATCCTAATAATGATCCGTTGGATTATAGTTGGACATCAACAAGTGAAGAAATAGTTATTTCTGATCCGACTGCGAAGAAACCATCTTTTATTTTACCTGCAACTGAGGGGGAAGATCGAAATTTTACCTTTATTTTAACGGTTTCCGATGATGAAGGAATGATTTCCGGGACTGATTCTGTAACAATCATAGCAGTGGGACAACAACCTGCTTCGCCAAATCCTCCCAACCTGAATGTAACTTCTGACCATGGAATCGTGAATCTAACCTGGGATAAATTCTCTGAACTGTCACTGGATCCATTCACGGGATATGCGGATTTTGAAGGCTATCGTGTGTATAGAAGTACAGATGGTGGAAATACATGGGGAGATGCGGATGACAAGATTTTTGATTATAACGGGAATTTTATTGGTTGGAAACCATTGGCTCAATTTGATTTGACGGAGGAACAGGATTCTTTGAGATGTTTGTATTCCGATGAATATACCGGGTGTGAAGAAAGACGAGGAATTTCAATCTCAGGTTTTGATCCTTTAGCTCAAAGAGTCAATTTAGGTTCCAATAATGGGTTGCGCCACAGTTTTACTGATTCATCCGTCGTGGATGGAATCGAATATACCTATGTTATTAACGCATATGACATGGGTTTGAGAACGTACACAATTGATTATTTTGATGAGGACGGAGATGGTATTTTCCGTGATTCTACAATCTGGTCAAACTCCAACCCTCTACATTTCGTTAGTTGGGATACATCCTCCCAGGCAGAAGTGGGATTCCCCAGTTTAGAATCTCCATTTGGAATTTCAAGTGAAGATCCTAATTTTGTTCAGGTAATCCCCGGATATTATGCAAGAAATATTACATTTCCTGATCCTGAGAATGTGACTGAATTCATCGTTCCTGAAGATCATACAATTGGAAATGGAAACCAGTTTTATACAATTGTTGAGGAATCCAATCTTACTGATGCTTTATATCATTTGGAAATTCAATCTGAAATTATCATGAACGATTTGAATGGGGATGGAATTATAGAAAATACACAAAGTCTGGTGGAAGCCTTAAATGTGTTTGAGGGTTTGGCAACGGAAAATCCCACGTTATATATTTATGAGATCACAGATACTACTGACAGGGGACCGGTTAATTTGCAGGAAGAGATTCCTTTGAATTCTTTGACTGAAATTCAACAGGACAGTCTTTTAGATCTTCCGGGAGCCATGTTAAATTCCAATTCCATTCAATTACCGGATTACAAATTGGATGCTTTTCCGTTACGATATCTGGATGATGTGGATTACCGCAGTAACTGGACAGATTTTTTCGACGGAATTAGGCTGAGATTTGACAATGCAATAAAAAATTATCCCAATCCTCCGAATGTAGTTATTTCAAATCAATATTCATTGCCGGATTCAGATTTGGTTAAAATAATGGATGTATCCCTTGAGTATGTCCAGGATGCTGCAGTTTTTTACAAGAGACCTGCATATACATACAGAATTGATTTCAGCACAGGAGTTTTAGACACGGCAAAAAGTACGAACAAACCGTCTGCCTGCAGTGATCGCCCAGGGATATATGCATTTCTCCCCTTCAGGATCACCAATTTAACAACAGGCAATCATGTGCCATTAGCAGTTCTGGATAATGGAATAGATAATGAACCTAATTTAACCGATCCTGATCCCGGAGAGAGAGATTGTACATGGGAACGGGGGGAGGAAATTCAATTTCGGTATGACCAAATTCGAACTGCCTTAGGGTTTGATGAACGGTTAGATACTGAGGATGATACACTTGAATATCCTGAATATACCTTTAATTTAAATTTGAATTTTGATCAAAGTATTTACTTTTTACTCCTTGGGTCAGTACCTGAAAGGTGGGAATCTTCACGGCAATACGGGACAAATGAATATGTATTGCATCAGGCGATGGTGTATATGGCAACGGATGATGTTCCGCCGGGGCTGAGACCCAATGAATGGTATGATCCAAATAGCGATGATGTGACTGACAATCCCTGGCAAATGGTATATCCATGGCAGGATGGAGATTATATAATCATTGAACCCACCCGCTGGTATGTTGACGGTGACAGTTGGACGGCAGACCTGTCAAAACTTGGAAAATCTCAAACTGTCAGTCAGGACATGCTGGAAGATATTACGGTGGTACCCAATCCCTATCTTGCACAATCCCGGTTTGAATCCGTGGACAACTCAAGCCACAGATTGAGATTTACCCATTTACCTCAAGAATGCCGAATTTCAATTTTTACCATGACGGGTGAAATAGTAAGAGTCCTTTCTCACTTGGATGAATATAACAGCAATGAATGGTGGGATCTTACCAATGGACACGGTCAATTTATCAGTCCTGGATTATATATTTATGTGGTGGAAACACCATCACCCTCCAGTTTAAAACACATTG
>CAZSIH010000123.1:0-4208 GCA_964606925.1 uncultured bacterium | reverse complement strand
AACCATCTGTTGCATCCGGTGAAAAACCAAGGGCTAAATTATAGTTTTGTTCACTTCCACTATCAGAAACATTAAGAGATATCCCAAAATCTTGGGCATTAAGAAACACCATAACAAAGATACAAACTAAGACAGGTATTAAAGATCTATTTATCAAGAATAACTTCCTTACGTTGCATGATAAACCCCGGTTGTGAAGGCACTGTAATTTCTCCAGACCTTTCTATTATATAATCAGCACTCTCAGATGATAGAACGCAGTTCATGTACTCCTGGGTATCTATTTTAATTTCATATCCCCTGCCACCACCGGATATATTGATGGGAAGCGAGAATTCCGCATCTCTGTCTTGACTGAACGCAAGAAACGTTCCAATCAAAAATAGTCTAATGAAGAAATATATCATTAATAATTTGATTACCTTTAAACAATAAACTAAAAGTTACTTGCAAGGAAAAGGGCTTGAATTTAAAATGTCTATTACTTTTTAACACTAATTAATCATATATAATTATATTTTCTGTGATGTGTATCACAAAAGCGAAAAGATTAACTATTTTTGTACTTCTAAAAAAGGATAAATAAAAAAATGGAATTTTTATTTAATCATGAATAAAACAGCACTAATCACAGAAGGCGGTGGATTTCGGACAATTTTTACAGCCGGTGTATTGGATGCATTTATTGTAAATAATTACAATCCTTTCACCCATTATCTTGGGGTTTCAGGAGGAGCATTGACTCTTTCTTCTTATCTAGTTGGATTTTATAGAAAAAATTATGAAGTCACAATTGAGACGGCATCTAACGATAAATTTCTCAGTCTTCGTAGATACATCAACGGTGGAAATTATATGGATTTGGATGTCTTATTTAATATTGCACAAAATGAAACCCCTTTTATTCCTGAGGAAGCAATCAGGTTATTAAATGGAAAATTTTTTGTCATAGTTTGTACTAATGTGAACGATGGTGCACCAACCTATTTTTATCCTACTGAAGACAATTGGATGGATTGTTTAAAAGCATCATCTTCACTTCCCATCTTAACAAGAGAACCGATTATTATTGATGATGAACCATTTCTTGATGGCGGATTTTCAGATCCCCTGCCAGTGGATAAAGCAATTGAGTTGGGGGCAAAATCAATCTTGATTATTCGAACTCGTCCGGAATCCCACAATTCAAAAGGTGATTTTGACAGGATTATTGGTTCATTCATTTACAGAGATGATCCGGTTTATAAACAAATCACTGTTGGGAGCTATTCCATTTATCGAGAAAAAGTTCGGCGAATCGAAGATTTAATAAAAAATGGGGTGAGTATTCATCAAATTGCACCACATTCCCCACTGAAAACCGAAAGAACAAAATATTCAAATAGAACCCTGAATCATGATTATCGTTTAGGACTGGAATGCGGGTTAAATTATTTATACGGTATAAAGGAGATTAAATCAATAGTTACATAACCAATTAAAATAGTATTATTGATGTAACAAAATTAGATTATGTCAATAGAGTTAATAAAAAGTAAATTGGAGTCTGCTTTCCCGGGAGCTCAAATCGCATTAACAAATACATCGTCAATGCATCAGGGACACGGCGGAAACGGACTGCATTTAAAAACAAGAATTATTTATATTGGATTCAAGGGAATCCCCCTCATCCAACGGCATCGCATGATCCATGAGGTTTTAAAGGATGAAATGAATTCAATTATTCACGCATTATCAATCGAGGCAAAATATGAGTCCTGAAATGAAACAAAGAGTTGAAGAAACAACACAATCAGATCGAATTTTTTTAATGATAAAAGGAACACCGGAGTCGCCTATGTGCGGATTTTCTGCACGGGTTGTACGGGTATTGAGAAAATATGACGTTCCATATTCGTGCCTGAATATTTTTGAGGATATGGAACTCACCAATGCCATAAAGGAATATTCAAATTGGCCCACCACTCCGCAATTATATGTGGACGGGGAATTAATCGGTGGCTGCGATATCGTAGAAGAAATGGATACAAATGGTGAATTGAAATCCATTTTGAATTCTTGAGAACTTATTGTTTTTGATATAATATAAACCGGTAAGTTTTCTGCTCCACAAATTCCTGAGCGGTTAGTTCACCGGAAAAGTAAATCCGGTTTAGTTTTTCAATCCTTTTTTTATATTTCCATTTCAATAATTTAGAGAATTTGGGGTAACGATTCTCAATATATGAGTTTATAAGGGATTTTAGCGGACCTCCAAATTGTGTGAGGAAATCATCCAGGATTTGTATGGTGGGAGCAGTTTGAGCGGTAATATCTATATTTGTGATTTTATTAAACGGCAGGGGTTGAATGGCATCCTGAAATTTCGGGAATGGATGTCCCCCTCTTAATTCAGTAAAATGGGATGGATCTTTCTGGAAAAAATCGCAGATCAAAATATATCCGGACGGATTCAGCAAATTGATACATTTCTTGAGAGAATTTTCAATTGGAACATATTGAAAACTTTCAGAGAATAAAATTAAATCATAGGTATTTACCGTTTCTAATTTTTCAAAAAGTACTTTATATAAAGTCACCTGATTCCCAAGTTTTTTTTCTATTTCTGCAGATAGAAATGAACTTGGCGACACACAATCAACTGAGTGTCCCATGGATAATAATCTTTTTGCTGTATTCCCTGAACCACTACCCACATCCAAAATCGATCTTACATTTTCAGGAATTTGTTTCACCAATAAATCGGAGTATGATTTTTGAGCGACTTGACAATGGAGCAGATCTACCGGAGTATCCGGTTCCCAATACCCATAATGCAAATCTTCTGAATTCAGAAAAAACCGACTTATTAAAAGTCCAATTTCTAATCCAATTTCTTTAGAATCTAGTTTCTTTTTTTTCATTTATTTATCGATCCACAGTGTATGCTAAAATATTTGACAACCGTTTTTAAAAACATGTTTCACTTTTGCACCCGGACAGGAATACATAACATCTACTGGTTTTTCCACATCCCAAATAATAATATCAGCTTGTTTTCCAATTTCTATACTCCCCACCCTGTCTTCCACACCCAATGACACAGCTCCCTGCCATGTACCAGCAGTGAAAGCTTCTTCAATGCTCAAGTGTAAATATAAACAAGCCAAAACGAGAATAAATGACATGGATTGAATATGACTGCTTCCCGGATTAAAATCAGTAGCAAGAGCGATGGAAACACCGGAATCTAACATTCGGCGAGCGGGAGCATAGTGATGACTTCCCAGAAAAAATGTTGTTCCCGGTAGAAGTGTACCTGTCACATGTTTTCCCGCCAAAGCTTGAATACCATTTTCACTCACTGCCATTAGATGATCTGCAGAGGCACAATCCAATTCTGCAGCAAGTTCTGAAGCTCCGAAATCCTGAAATTCATCTGCATGAATTCGTGGGATTAAACCAACCTCTTTACTGGTACTTAAGATCTTCGAGGATTGGTCTAAATCAAAATATCCTTTCTCACAAAAAACATCACAATATTTTGCAATTCCCTGTTCAGCAACTGCTGGGATCATTTCTTCACAAATAAGATCAACATAAGCATCATGATTTCCGGAATATTCAGGCGGAAAAGCATGTGCACCCATAAAAGTCGGAATGATGTCAATCTCATGATTCTGTGAAACTTTATAAAGTACATCCAGTGACTTCAATTCACTTTCAGTTGACAACCCATATCCGGATTTTGCTTCAACAGTGGTAGTTCCGTTTTGAAGAAACCGATCCATCCTCAAACATACTTTTTCAACCAATTCATCAACACCTGCATTCCTAACCCCGTTTATGCTCGATTGAATTCCACCTCCTTTATTAGCAATTTCCTGATAAGATAATCCGGATAGACGCTGAGCATATTCTTCCTCTCTTCCATGGAAAAATACAGGATGTGTGTGAGAATCAACAAATCCCGGTGTGACCAGTTTCTTTTCACAGTCAATAGTAATATCACCTTTTTCCGAAGAAGAGCCAATATAAATAATGAGCCCATTTTCAACTAATATTTCAATATTATCTTGAGTGTTGATACATTTCTTTTTGGAATCCCAGGAGAATAAACACCCTATATTTTTCAATTGGGTAATCAAATCAGAAATTAATTATTGATTAAAGGAATATTTATTTTCCACTCTTTGCTATTGGCAACGGCTTGATCATATCCTGCATCT
>CAZSIH010000122.1:0-4677 GCA_964606925.1 uncultured bacterium | reverse complement strand
AATATCACTATTTGATGGTGGGCTCCCTTGCGGTGTAGATCGAATTTTGAATTGCCCCGTAGTTAAATCTCTCGGTTTTGGATAAAGCAAATAGGAGAAATCCCCTTTCCCTTTTCCATCTATTCCATGACATCCGGCGCAATCCTCCTTATATAATATGTTGCCTTCCAAATTTTGAGACATAATTATATTAAACATGAAAATGAGTTGAATTATCCGAATAAAGATGTTTTGACTAATCATCGCTGTACCTAAAAATTAATTTCAATTTATTGGCCAAATGACACCCAACATTTAGATTTGTTATAGTCGATGAATAATCTTCCTTTCAAATTGTTTGCGATTTTACTCATTGTAGGCAACCAAAAGGAGGGACGCAAATAACTGAAAAGAAAATAAGATTATCCAAATACCAAATTATATTGAGTGTCGTGGCCAATTACAATATTCCTAATGTGAAACTATTAATTGAACAGATTAACATTTTTGCTTTGCTTTTTCCCCGCTTGGAATGAGGGGAAATATTACCTTTATGGCAATTGAGCCATAGGTTAGAGCTGTCTCCCCTACTTTTAAAAGCTTCGCTAAAAATAATCATATGTTTTTGATATGTTTCATTATTAAGGATAACTGTATCCTAAATATATAATATAAAATAAATACAATACAAGGTTTGTGGATATCCTTATCTTAATTTTGTCATATACTTCTCAATCTTTTAGAAATATTTTAGAATTAAATTACTTTTCAATCGATGGCATCAACTGATTCTTCACCCAATTATTATTTGGATTGATCTCCAATGCTTTTTCATAATGACGTTTGGCTTCCTCTTTTTTCCCGGCTTCAAATTCAATTTGCCCCAACCATGCATAGGTATCACTGCGCCCCCAATCAGGCATGATCGCTTCAGGCGCATCGGTTTTAAATAATTCTGCCGCTTTATTTAAGTACAATTTGGCACTGGCCACACCGCCGCCAAATGATTCCGGAGTGAATTTCATAGATATACCATTAATCAAATTGATACGGGGATTCTCCGGATCAAGGGCCATAGCCTTCCCCATTATTTTCCCGGATTTTGGTCCATACCAAAATCCCGCCCATGGCATAACGGCGATCTTTGTCCCATACAATGAGGACATTAACGCATAGGCCTCGGCAAAATCGGGTTTTTCATCCACAGCGTCTTCCAAATGACTCAAGCCATCGTTTACATATTTTTTCACTTTGCCCTTATCCTGTTTTGACATGAACAAGTTCACCAATTGATTGTCACAATAAGCGATGTAGTAATGGACCAACCATGCTTTATCATTCAGGGATAATGCCCGTTCAAAATGAGCCCGGGCACCCAACAGGCTCTGTTCATCCCAATCCGAGATGGCCGATTCTATTTTTCCTTTGCCACTGATAATTAATGGATCAACGGATTGTGAAAACCCAAATGTCAGGGTCATTATAAAGGTGATGATTATTTTTTTCATGTTATTCCTTTTGTTTACCACGAAGCCACCAAGACACAAAGCAGTTATTTAAATAAAATTTTTCTCGTGTCTTTTTGGCCGATTACAAATTCAAACTAAACCCGAAATAGACATTCCGGCCATGTGTACTTTTCAGTTCTGTCCGTTCCGAATAATCCGGTGAATAGATGTAGCCATAAACATTTTGCTTATCCAAAACATTTGAGATTGCTCCATAAATCACCATCATTTTTGCGCCGCCAAAAAAGATTAACCGACTCATAGACAGATCAAGCCTTTGCATGGCGGGAAGCCGTGCTGAATTCCATTCATCATTTGCAGGCGTATAAGGCTTCCCCGTGGTATAGCGATAAGTGAGTCCTAAGGAATTCACGTTGGCAATGCTCATTTTCAGCGCCGCCGTCAAATTGTGATTAATGTCATAATCCGTTGGCGATAATTCTAGATGATCTAATTCTTTTCGTTCCGATTGCAGATAACTGTAGGATACCCATCCCGAGACCAAGGGCAAATTGCCCTTTAGAAATATGTCCGCCCCGTAAGCGTAACCATGGCCGTCATTGGTAAAATTTGCAACCGAATCTTCCAGAACGAGGTTGGTGTAATTCTTTCGATACAACTCCATTTTTAGATTGGTGATCTCCGCCTTATACTCGTATCCTAGGATGGCGTGGGTGGCCTGCATAGCCTTTAAATCAGGATTCCCATTCCATTGGTCTCGGTATTGGGCATTGGGGTATTGATGATAAATGCCCGTGGCTACTTTCAAGAATTGGGTATCCGACAAGCGGTAATTCAGTGAAATCCGTGGATCAATTTCAGCCTGGCGTGGATTATCTAATACGTCCGATCGAAGTCCAATGATTGAAAATAATCGTCTCGTCAGGTTTAATTCACTTTCTGCATAAAACCCAAAATGCCGTGTTTGGTAATCAATATCAAAAGTACCCGTTTCTGCCGTTTCGCTCAAATCATTTTGATCCAATGGATAGGTCATAACGAGAACTGTTTTCAAATCATCAGCGATAAATCCTGTGTTCAATTTCATATTTTCTGAAACGGTGATGGATAAATCCGTCCGCCATTTCAAAAGTGAATCATCCATATCCCGGCTGAAATTTCCCATGGACATGCCCTGATTAAATTGATTGAGGGATAAACTGGATTTTGCCACAAGTCCATTTTCAAATAAATGCCGCCATTGAATATTGGTAAGCCCGGTGCTGTTATCACTCAGCATAATGCCGTCAAAAGAAGGTGTTTCTACATTGACCCCAATTTCATCCAGATTGGAATAATGAAACAGTTTTACCTGCCCAATTGGGGAATATTTATACACAGCACTTAGATTCCCATCCCAACTGATGGGCATCTTTTTGAAGCGGTCCTCGCCCCCATTTACTTTAAACAAATACTTTGTATCGGAATAATTTCCCGAAAACTGAACACCTAATTTTTCAGGCTCAATGAGCCATGCGCCACCCAAGGATAAAGCCGCCAAACCGGCACCAATATTCACCGATGATCGAGAAGGCAAATCTAACGATTCCATGGCCAATACGCCGGACAGTACATTTCCGTATTTAGCGGAAAATCCGCCGGAAGAAAAATAGGTCCCGGAAAGTAGGAATGGGGAAATCATGCCAAAATAGCCCCCCGTATCTGACTCGTATTTATAGGGGTGACTGATGGTGGCTTGATCCAGGATTACGGTTGTTTCTGACACATCCCCCCCGCGGACGTACATGCCGGCCCCTTCGTCAACACTATTAACACCTGGAAAAGTTTGGATCGCACGAAATATATCAGCCGCCGCTCCCGCCGTTGTAACAATATCCATACTGGTGAGGGTTTGCCCCTCTTCATCCGCCATAGTGAATGAACCGGCGCTGACGGTTACCGGATCCATTTCCATGAATGACTTTTCTAAAACCACTTCGATTGATTTCATTCCTTTCTTTACAAATATCGGCAGATCAACCTGTTCAAATCCGATATGTGAAATTCGCAAATTCCTTTCACCTTTTTTATACGTCTTGATTGAAAAGTTACCAGCCGTATCAGAGATGGTTCCTTCCAAATCATCGGTAAAAAAGATATTCACATAGCTTAATTTTTCTCCATCACTCGATCGAATATTCCCTGATACAGAAATCAGATTTTGACTAAAAAGGATCGCAAGAGATCCCATTAAAATACATAATAGTTTCATTTTATATCCCCGCTTGCAAATAAGATTGTATGGACTGGAGATACTTCCTGTAAGCGTTGTGTCCCTTTTGGGTAAGGCGGCAGGTGGTCAGGGGCTTTTTTCCGCTGTATCCCTTGGTGATGGAAATAAAATCTGCTTTTTCCAGCTTGGTAAGATGTGTACTCAAATTGCCGTCGGTGGTACCGGTAGTCTCCTTGATAAAATTGAATTCCGCTTCTTTCACCTGTGAAAGGACAGTTACCACCGCCAATCGCACCGGCGCGTGAATGACAGGATCGAGTTTATCGAACTTAACCATTTACAACTGATTTAAATTTTTTACGCAGGATATATCCTGGAACAAGGTAGCCGGGAATAATAATTAAAGCCATAATGAGCGCATGAAAATGCCAATGAGTGAACATACAAATAATTGATCCCGCAAACCAAAGTAGGGCCGACCATTGCAAAGTTTTCCATTCGATTACCTTTGAGGTAACGAAAACGCCAATCCAAATAATTGTCATCAGAACCGGATTCAAAGCTTGCATGGGAATAACGCCAATCGGTAATCCCACAAACGCTATGAGGAACATGCCTAAGCCGCAGGCTATCCATACGGATGATATAGATTGATCAGCATAGGTCACGACCCCCTTGCGTTTTTCCTGTCTAAATCCCGGAACAGCGCTAACGATTCCCCCGCCCGTCATGAGCGTAAACCACAGTAAACCGATCCATTCACCTTTTTGAAAATACACCAATGTATATTGCCCAAAACATGCGGCCAATATTAACCACCCCCACATGATGAGCATGTTACCATTATCCGCTACTTTTTGCCGCGTCTTATCCAGCATGTCCTGGATGATTTGTAATTGTTCTTCCATAATATTTCCTTTTAAATTGAGTGCAAAGTTACTACAAAGTACTTTGCTTTGCAAAGCTTATTTATCATTTCACAAATATCCATTCCGTTGATCCTTATTTGCTCCATGT
>CAZSIH010000121.1:0-4679 GCA_964606925.1 uncultured bacterium | reverse complement strand
TAATTCTGTAAAAACATTTTTATAGAAATTTTCCACAGGTAGAAACATGCAGGGAGTCAATCCACTCTGGCTGGTCATTGCCTTATTATCGGTCAGCTCCTCCTCAATTATCGTCCGTTTTCTCCCGGATGTTTCAGCAATTGTTATTGCATTTTGGAGAATGGGTTTGGCTTCACTTTTTTTGTGGGGTTACAGCGGAATTAAAAATCAGGGAAAGCTGACTCCTTCCTGGAGACTTCCTATACTTATCGCCGGAATATTTCTGGGATTTCATTTTGCATTTTTCTTTTCGGCGGTCAAGCTTACAAAAATTTCCAACGCTACCTTGCTTGGGACAACTACTCCAATATTTACATTGTTTATTGAAAGGGTTTTCATGAAAAGGAGATTCCCCGTACTTACAATTTTTGCGATTATTCTATCAATAATTGGTGTGTTTATCGTCCAGGGATTTTCTTTTGATTTTAGCGGGGATGAATCCAAGGGAAATTTTTATGCACTGGCATGTTCCGTCTGTATGGCGCTGGTTTTTTTAATTGCAGAAAAAATACGGAAAAACACTCCAACTCTCATTTATTCACGTCATCTTTTTATGATAGCGGCATTAACTCTTTTTATACTTTCACTCATCACCGGGGATTTTATTTTTAATTTTTCTGGTACAGATTTCCTCTGGTTTATAGCTTTGGGATTTTTTCCTTCCATTTTAGGGCATGCAATTCTTAACTACTCCGTAAAATTTTTATCACCGTCAGTTGTTTCTTCAGTTCCCCTCGGTGAAACTATCATTGCCTCTACAGCTGCCTATTTTATTTTTCTGGAACCGGTGTCTTCCAGCACTGCCACAGGAGGAATATTGACCTTAACAGGTTTATTTATCCTGAGTTTTAGAAATCAGGCAACCCGTTTTGCTTCTGATACTCGATAATGGTCTTATTGTATTTAAAGGAGCCGTGTCTGTCATCTGGAAGAAGTGCAGCAATCCTGCACATAATCTCTTCTCCAATTTTCTTCAGGTCACGTTCTTTATCGTTTTTTGATTTAGACAAGGTGAATGGACCAAACGGTTTACCGATTCTAACCTGAACAGAAGGACGCACACCCTTAATTATTTTTTCCCAGGGATTTTCCAGCCCTACAATTCCAATGGGAAGCAGACGTGTTTTTCCGGTGGTGGAAAGAAAAGCAGCCCCGTTTTTTGCCGGACGGAGGACATATGACAGGGATGTTCCCTCAGGGAAAATACCTAATACCTCTCCATTTTTTAAAGCCCGAATTGAATTTTTAATTGTAGAGGGCGCTAATTTTGTACGGTCTGTTGGGATAAATCCATATATAAAAGGTGCCCAGATAAATTGCGATTCAATTACCTGATCGCTGGCTGCCAGGAAACTGATCGGTTTTTGGAGTGCATGTATTACAAAAGGCGGATCGATATAACTGAAGTGATTGATGACAACAACATAAGGAACTTCATCCGGTATGTGATGTCGCCCAAATATTCTAACCCGGGTTCCCAGACTGCATAAAAACATGGCAAGATATCCCAACAGGTATCGTACCCACCGGGGTCTTGGGGAATAATTACTTAGAGACTGAGTTTTCTTTTCTACTTCTATTTTAAATGAAATTTCAGGGTAAGAACATCCATCCTAAGTTTCTTCTTTCCCTTCTTTACACCTGCTTAAAATGTATTAAAAGGGAAGGTCATCATCGGACCCGTCATCGTTGCCTTTAGATGCACCACCTGCCCCTGTCTTTTTACCTAACATGGTAATCTCGTTTCCGATCACCTCTGTTCTGTATTTTTTTGTTCCGCTGTCGTCTTCCCACGATCTAGTTTGGAGTTTACCTTCAAGATAAACCAGTTGACCTTTTTTAAGGTATTCACCGGCAAATTCCGCACGTTTTCCAAATAAAACACAACTGTGCCACTCAGTATGATCCTGATATTCTCCGTCGGAATTTTTTCTGGATTCATTGGTGGCTATATTGAGATTTGCAACAGCTGTTCCGGATGGAGTAAACCGTGTTTCCGGGTCTGCTCCGATATGCCCCACTATTACAACTTTATTTACACTTCCTTTTTGCATAATACCCCTCGCTTTTTTAGTTAATTGACAATTTATTCACCGAAAATTAAGAGAAAATTATGAATTATAAAAGCAGTCAATTTAAAAATCAACAGACATGCTGGCGAATCTCACTCAATGTTTCATCTGAAAACGCAAAACAGACGGGTAGGCTGAAAACTTCTGTGGTAACACCTGTTTTGTGATTTTCATCTGAAATAGAAGACAGTTTTAACATATCTTTTTCAGTGGTTAAAATAAAATCCCCGTTCTTTTCTTTTATGGATCTGTTGATTTTTTCATATTCCTTTTGGGTGTACAATTGATGGTCACGGAAACAAAGGTGAGTCACAATATTCAACTTCAGAGATAGCGCTGTTTTATAAACCCCTTCAGGACTCCCAACGCCGGAGACCAAGACACAGTTTTTATTCTGAAAATCATGAACGGGAATCCTGTTTTTATCCTTATCCAACAAATAGTTTTCCACTTCAAGGGCAGTCTTATGCAGTGGCGCTTTAATCAAATGATCAAGACGAATATCTTCAGGGAAAACCCCTAAATTTGTCTTGGCGAGGATGACCATGTTTGCTCTTTTCAGTTGGTGCAGGGGTTCTCTAAGGCTTCCAAAGGGGATTAACCTGTAATTTTCAAAAGTGTCCAAACAGTTTAACAGCACAATATCAAAATCCCTCTTGATACGGCGGTGTTGAAATGCATCGTCCAAAATAATAATATCAGGTTTATAATTTTTAAAAAGAAAATGACCACCCCTAATACGATTCTCATCTACAACAACAGGAACGGATTTTAGAGAATGCGCCATGAGAAATGCCTCATCCCCTACAGACTGCCAATCTGGTTGAATGTTTTTACCATCAGATACAAGCACTGTATTTTTTGTTTTTCGACCGTATCCCCGACTGAGTATTGCTACGGAGTCTCCCTGTTTTCGAAAATATTTTGCCAAGGCGATGACTGCAGGAGTTTTTCCTGTACCGCCTAAGGTGATATTTCCTATACTAATGACTTTACATGGTAGCTCCTGGGTAGGAAAAACACCTAAATTGTAAAACAAATTTCGCACCCCAACAAAAAACCTGTAAACCACTCCTAATGGTGACAGGAGTAAAACACTAAACTTATTTAGTTTGTCCATCCAGTATTTGGTCTACTTCAGATTCAAGACTATCCAAACCTTGCTTCAGTATTTCAATGCATGAGTGAAAATCGTCGGTTTTTTTAAACTCAAGCGGGGCTCCGTAACGCAAAACAATTTTACTGAAAGGCTTTGCCACATAAAATGTGTCCCAATTTGTAAACCCCCACCGTCTTTTTGCCTGGCCAATTGCAGGGAGCACAATTGCACCCGTTTTTTGAGCTGCACGGATCACACCTGCTTTCGGAATTTTTGCGGGACCCTTAGGACCGTCTGGTGTGATGGCGACAACCTCTCCCGGTGTGGATAAAACGGAGATCATTTCTTTAAACACCTCTTTTCCCCGGTCGGAGCTTGAACCCCGCAGGAGCCTCCATCCAAGTTTCGATCCAATTTGAGCAATTAGTTCAGCATCTTTATGCATTCCAGCCAAAGCGTAATAACGGTAAGAGGCTAAATCCATAAATATGGGCAGGACCTTTCCATGCCAAATTGCGATGATAATAGTTTTTTCAGAATCAACAAACTCCAAGATTTGTTCCCGCCCCTGTACATCCCAACGACATGTACCATAGAGAAAGTTGAGAAGGTGTTTGCTCCACCATGCTTTTATTTTCATTTTTGTTTCAGACTTCACACCTAATGTTCCTTCCATATTGCTTCTGCTGTTCTCTCATATACTCCCGGAATTCCCAAGCTTCTCCGGACAGTTTCAAACTGTAAGAGCATATTTTTTCGATCCGGTGATTGACCCAACAGTTTTAACAGAGATTCTGCAACGGGCTTCGGTTTCATTTCAGACTGTAGAAATTCAGGAACAATTTTTTCTCCGGCAATCAAGTTTACCATGGAAGCAAAAGGAACTTTGGTCAGGCGTTTTATTGCTATCCAGGAAATCCATGACAATTTATAACACACTACCACCGGAGTATCATGAACTGCGCATTCAAGAGTGGCAGTTCCAGAAGCAGCCAAAGCCACATCGGCATGAAGAACAGCGCATTTAGTTAATTTGGTTTCCACATGAACGTATTCCGGAATTGGGTTCAAGGTTATATTTGGAGCCCTTGCTGTGCAAACCTGTACTTCGGGATTTTCCTTTCGAATGAGGTTTACAGTATCCAGAAAAATATTCCAATGGCGGTCTATTTCCTGCTGTCTGCTTCCCGGAAGAAGCACAATCAAAGGCTTAGATTCATCTAAACCGTGCCGGTTAAAAAACTGTGATTTATTTTCTTCGGGAATATAGGGTTCAGAAAATGGATGTCCCGGGTAAAGGACTGACAAACCTCTATCTTCAAACCATTTCTGTTCAAACGGAAAAATACAGAGAGATTGTTCTACATAATTTTTCAGAATTTCGACACGTTTTTCTTTCCATGCCCATACCTGAGGAAGAATGAAATAGGTTATAGGAAAAGGGAGTATCCTGAGTCTTTTTGCCAACC
>CAZSIH010000120.1:0-4709 GCA_964606925.1 uncultured bacterium | reverse complement strand
TCGAGGAAGGAGCGGAGGAACATTTCTGCGATATGTATTATAGTCATCTCCGAAAAGCCGGAAAAGAGCCTCCTCTTCAAGTGAAATGATCAAGCTGTATTGTGCAATAAAAAATGTCCATGTAATTCCCATCATGATCCACAAATTTTCATTTCCTGCTATTAGAACAAATGATGTATAGATGATCATGTTTCCAATGTATAATGGATTCCGCACTCTCGAAAAAGGTCCGGAAGTACACAAAGAAGGAGCTCCTACTTCAATTGTTCTTGTTGCTCCTCCAGCATACCGAACAGCCCAAATCCGAATGGATTCACCCACTGCTAAAAGAATAATTCCTACGCCCAACACAGCATGTTCCGAAGAGGCAAAATAAAGGATTCCCAATGCAAGAGGAACAGGAGTATAGCTGCGATATTTGAAAAAGAAATTGCGGATGCTCATTTAATGGAGGTCTTCTAAAATTAAATCATGAATCTGCTCAGCTACTACCAAAACATCTCTGCCATTTTTTCCCGTAACAATTGGAAATGAATTTCCTGAGATAGAATCTGCGAAATTTTCCAACTCCATTTGAAGCGGGTCTTTCAGAAAAACCTCCGGTTTTTCGTAAATAATTTCACGGTGTGTACCTTTATAGTCAAGATGTGCGGTGTATTTACCGTGCAATTTATCTTCATCAACTACTTTATAAACTTCTGAAAGTGTTAAAAGCATGTCAATGGTGATATACATATTTTTTTGAAATAACTTTATTTTTCGCACCTTATCTTTTGCAATCCGGCTGGATATAAGACTGGCAACAGTGCCATTTTCAAACCGAATTCTTGCATGGGCAATATCCACAGAATCCGTCATGATAGACAACCCTGTGGCGGCGATGCTTTTTACTTTTGAATCAACGAAATACAACAGAATATCAATATCATGGGTCATAAGGTCCAGAACCACCGGAACATCGGTTCCCCGGGAGGTGTAGGGAGCCAACCTCTGAATTTCGATAAACTTGGGATTTAATTCATAATCCTTAACAGCAAGGAGGGCGGGATTCAGTCTTTCAATGTGACCCACCTGAATAAAAACCCCATTTTCCTCAGCTGAATTTAAAAGAGAATCTGCAGACTCGACAGAATCCGATATGGGCTTTTCTATGAAAACATGTTTCCCTTTCTGAATACACTTTAATGCTGTATTGAAATGATCAGCAGTGGGCGTTACGATAGTCAAACCATCGCTTTCATTTATTAAATCATTTAAACTATCAAATGATTTTGTTTTATGGACAGACGCTATTTTTTCCGCTCTGGCCCGGTCATTATCGTAAATACCTGAGAAACAAACATGTTTCATTTCGGCTAAATGTTTGACATGGTGCTGTCCTAAATGTCCCACACCAACTACGCCTATTCTGGGTTGGTCAATTGCCATTTGATTCCTTCAAAGGTCAGAATTTAAACATTAAACCGAAAATAAATACAGTCTCCCTCTTCCACTACATAATCTTTACCCTCCATCTTTGCCAAGCCCCTGTCTCTTACGGCTTTTTCCGAATCCAGCCTATCCAGATCAGCGAATTTATAAACTTCCGCTTTGATAAATCCCCGCTGAAAATCTGTATGAATAATGCCGGCGGCCTCCGGAGCTGTGAGTCCTTTATTGATGGTCCAGGCACGGACTTCCTTAGGTCCTCCTGTAAAATAAGTCTGTAGCCCCAACAGGTCAAAAGAAGCATGAATGACTTTGTTCAATCCCGGATATTCAAGTCCGTATTCTTTTAAGAAAGTTTGTTTTTCTTCGTGTGGAAGTGTTGAGATCTCCTGTTCAATCTGCCCACAAATCCTAACTGCATTGTTCCCTTCTTTTTGTGCAAAATCAAACAAATTTTGAATGAGTGTGCTTCGGGTTTTAGAACTGATCTCCATTTCACTAACGTTGGCAATATATAAAATGGGTTTTGCAGAAAGCAAGTGTAGGGTTCTGATAATTTTATTTTCATCCTCATCCCTTTTCATCGTTTTTGCCCTGTGACCCTCATTACAATGACGGCTCAGGTTAGATAAAAATTCTGCTTCTTTTTTAATTTTTTTATCGCCAGTTTTCGCCAGTTTTTCTGCTCGTCTCAACCGCTTCTCAATTGTTTCCAGATCAGCTAACAGGAGTTCAGTTTCAATGGTTTCCGCATCCCGAACAGGATCAACACCTCCATCCACATGAGAGATGTTTTTATCTTCAAAACACCGTACCACATGAACCAGTGCTTCAACTTGTCGAATTTGTCCCAGAAATCGGTTGCCCAAACCTTCTCCCCTGCTGGCGCCCTTAACTAATCCGGCGATGTCTGTAAATTCCACAGTGGCAGGAGTTACTGAGTCTGGATTGAATATTTCTTCAAGACGGTTAAGTCTTTGGTCAGGCAAAGGTACAATGCCTACATGAGGATCTATCGTGCAAAACGGATAGTTTTCTGCAGGGACAGAAGAAGCAGTCAGTGCATTGAAAAGGGTTGACTTGCCTACATTAGGCAAACCAATAATTCCACAGCGCAATGTATACTCGACTAAAAAGGGTCTAAGCCGGGATCCATTCCTGTATCCCAAACCAGATTATTAAATAACCCCACCTGCAGATCTTTTGCAAAATAAATTTCTTTATTATTTGCTTTTACTACCGCATCTCCCCACACAATAAACATGGATCTTGACATAAATTTTCGGACAGCAATGTGATAAGAAATTGAATCATGATATGGACGAACCTGCCCCTTAAATTTCAAGTCCTTAACTCCAAGAGCTCTACCTCTCCCACGTCCTCCCATCCAAGATAAATAAAATCCAAGTAATTGCCATAATCCGTCAAGCCCCAGACATCCCGGCATGACCGGATCATTCATAAAATGACATTTAAAGAACCAGAGTTCCGGATCAATGTCCATTTCCGCAATGACTTCTCCCCGGTTATACTTTCCTCCTTCATCTGAAATATGGGTGATCCTGTCAACCATAAGCATAGGGGGCTGGGGTAATTTCCCGTTTTCTTTGCCAAACATAACGCCGGACCCTGTATCAAGAAGGTCTTCTTTTGTATAAGACGATTTACGATTCATTATTTACTTTTGATAATCAGTAAATTTACGATGGAATTGCAGACACATCATTAGAGATTGTAAGCATACAAAAGATTTTTATGATTACAATAGCAGTCTGATTTAACAAAAATAATTTAGAGGAAAAGAAATGTCTGAATGGGCGTTAATATTAGGATGTTCCACCGGTCATGGAGGAGCAACAGCAAAAAAATTAGCTGAACAGGGATACGGAATTGCGGGATTTCACCTTGACAGAGGTGAACTGAAAAAAGAAGCGAAAAAAACAAAAGAAGAAATATCCAACCTAAACGGTGGGAACGTAATGTTTTGGAATACCAATGCCGCCTCGCAGGAAACTATGGATAAATACATTCCCCAAATAAAAGAATTAACCGGCGGTGCTCCATTAAAACTTTTACTACATTCCATTGCGTTTGGAACCACAACAAACTTTTTTGGTGAAAAACCGGTAAATCAAAAACAGATGGATATGACCGTTCACGTAATGGGGAACTCAATGTTATACTGGACCCAGAAATTATTTGAAGCCGATTTATTAGGAAATGGTTCACGAATTTTAGGACTTACCAGCGAAGGAAATTATGTTGCCATGGAAGGATACGGTCCGGTGAGTGTTGCAAAAGTCGCCATGGAAGCAATCATCAGACAGATTGGCTGGGAATTGGGACAATTTGGCGTTACTGCTAATGCTGTTCAGGCCGGGATAACGCCTACAAGAGCCCTGACAAAAATCACGGACAGATGGGAAGAGTGGATTGATAATACAAAAAGGAGAAACCCCATGCGAAGGACAACTCAACCGGAAGACGTTGCCAACACCATTTCACTTTTAATGAAACCGGAAGCGGATTTTATAAATTGTTCAATTATTTATTGTGATGGAGGAGAACACCGCTCCGGAATGGTGTAAAATCAAGTGAACTGAAGTTTTTTCTGTGTTCTTGAAAGAAACGAAGCACTCTATTTAAAAACCACCCCTAAATTAATTTCAGAAGAACAACTTCTGATTTACTGTCCCCACCTCATATGAGGTGGGGTTTTGGGGCGGTGAAGCTACTGATTTTTATATTCTCATCCTAAAATTAGAAACTGTGGATTCTCCCGATTATTCTATCATTTCTTCAATTTTTTGATTTAAATCCAATAACACACCTTCAATATTTTCGTAAATATCAAAATTGAAATACCTCACGATTTTTATCCCTGTTTGCTCTTTTTTATTTTGACGAATTTTTTCAGGAACACATTTATGATATTCTTGTTTTATTTAACCCCCACTGTGTTTCCCCTATGACAGGGGAAATCTTATGACTCTCTCCTCTGTAATCGGAAAAAAAAGAGGGGTTTATTGATAGTAAATTTTATAGATAAATTTTGTTTATTTTCTATCAATTGTTTTACTGGGTGAATTATTTGAACACCTGCTTTGGGAGCAGGGGGTCGGGAGTTCGAATCTCTCCACTCCGACACTGATTAAGCCTTATTTCTCGAGAGAGAGTGAGGCTTTTTTGTTTAGTAGTGAAAGCTGCCTGTTGATTGTAAAATAACGCTAAAAACTACAGCTTTTACTTGCTATTTACTTGCATTATTTTTCTTCTGCCTC
>CAZSIH010000119.1:4382-4813 GCA_964606925.1 uncultured bacterium | reverse complement strand
TAAAGACGGTTATACCCATATGTTTGGTAATATTGCCTTAGCAGGCAAAAAAAATGCAAACTACGCCTGTTGCCACAGCAGGTCCTGTGCAACTAAACATCTTCGTAACTTATAGAATCCCTTATACGTGATTTGAATCCTGCATATTGGGGTTAATAAGAAAATTTAGAAAATAAAAATGTTCATGGTTGTGATAAAAAGTATTTTATCAAAATGGGTTATCGAGCATGATCGTCAAGATTGCAGATATTAATATAAAATGTAGTCTAATATTTGTCCCACTGCTCTTTCTTTTTTATTCTTGTAACAACAATTTAACAGAAGAAAATTCTTACATCTACTCTTTCGAATTGGAATACGAAAACACAGGAATCACAAAAGATAATAATGGGTATTTTCACCTAACTTTAGATTTGGATGAATGGCAGACT
>CAZSIH010000119.1:0-4372 GCA_964606925.1 uncultured bacterium | reverse complement strand
GGGTGATACGTTGGGTTACATCATTCACAGGGCTTTGACAGATGATTTAGTATATGTATCTTACGACACAACGTACATCACCGGGTTTGAAGGGATGGAAGTCCCCACTACAAACACAACTTCAATTTCTAACAGTTCAGGAGAGGTATCAAATATGATAGCTCCGGTAAAGACAATGATGGGAGATACTCTAATTCTCTCCTGGATATATTTTGATTTGTTGGAAGCAAGTGATGTGCATGAAGGTGAAATGAAAATAGTATTGGAGTAAATTTATGGATGACAAAATAAAAATTGAACAGTTGAAAGGCCAAACGAACATAGAAGACAGTCTGGAAATCCTTAATAATAAAGAGTCAGAATTCCTGGATTGGGATGAGGTGAAGGATACAATATGATGTTTACCGTTATCTTAGATGGTTTTCAGATTGCTTCATTTCATTCGCAATGACAATGTGGTTATTTGTAAAAAAATGTCCATAAAAATACTAAACGTCCCTTTCTGTCTTTGCGAGTCCCTTAACAAGCTACAACAAAACCATTGGAAAAAGTGGGGCGAAGCAATCTAATAATGTCCCACAACCATATAGTTTTCTTTATGTTGAGTAAAATCCATTTTAAGATGTACATTTTTCGATGAGTAACACTTATTATGTTTACATTATGACAAATTATAATAACACTACTCTTTATACAGGGGTCACCAATAATTTGGAAAGACGGGTGTATGAACACAAGACAAAATCCGAGAAAAAAAGTTTTACGTTCAAATACAAATGTACAAAATTGGTTTATTACGATTTAACCGATGATGTTTCCAGTGCCGTTGCTGAAGAAAAACGAATTAAAGGAGGTTCAAGAAAAAAGAAAATGGCTTTAATAAATGACATGAATCCCCAATGGAAAGATCTGGCTGAGAAATGGTTTGACATTTAACATTTTATTTGGTGGTTTAAAGATTGCAACGTCGCTTCGCTTCTCGCAAAGACAAAAAGGTCGTATGTTGATAAAATATATCCATTCTCTCATTTTTTTCTTACTTTTTTGTCTAAAAATCTCCGCAACCGAAATCCCCTACGATTACACCGGACTGCGTTTCTCCGGAACATCCGGGGTTCACACCGAAAAGAGGACATTGGTTCAGCTTACGGATAGTAAAAAATTAAACCTTCCCAATAGATTCAGTCTATCATTTGATATCTCTTTCTGGAATGTAAGAGATTTTGGCTACATCTTTTCCCTTTCTGAAGATAACGATAATGAAATTCATCTTTCCAATGTGAATTATCTCAGTGAAGACACAACGTTTCTTATGCTTTCAGTTGACATGAAACCCACAAATATAAAAATTCCTCTGTCGAAGAATGAAATGACGAGTAACCATTGGATGAATCTCAGGTTTTTCTTTGATTCGGATGTCGGAAGAATTATCGCATATTTGAATGAAAAGGAAATAGCTGTTTCCCCTTTTAAAAGGAAAATAGCTTCTCCTGT
Source organism: uncultured bacterium (assembly GCA_964606925.1). Classification (GTDB taxonomy): domain Bacteria; phylum Fidelibacterota; class Marinisomatia; order Marinisomatales; family AB-629-J13; genus AB-629-J13. The sequence continues at coordinate 2,878 of CAZSIH010000119.1, read as the reverse complement.
GGATTTAATTTTTGGGTACATATTAATCCATAAAGATGTTCCCGGTATGATTGTCCGCAATATTCAAATTAAAAATGAAATGTTCTCATCCAAACACATCATTCATCATTGGGAGTTGAATGAATCTCGGGGGCAACAAGTCTTAGACAAAATGACCGGCGAATACGGTCATCAAGTGAACGGGACATGGATTGCCGGGGAACACTTATATTGGACTCCTATAGATACTATTCAGTTTCAGTTTACAAAAGGAGACGTTACCGGGACGATTGAGGGGGTAACCGGTAGAGACTTTTACGGATATTTCCGAAACGATACGATGTATAAATATATTTTTGGTGAAAAGAAAATTAAAAAAATCATTTTCAAAAACTCCCCGCCATTTAAAAAGCCTGCTATTGTATTTGATCCAAAACATAAAACTTATTTCTCATTTCATGGTGGCGGTGGAAGTTCTGTTTCCATTTTGGACACGACAGACTGGTCATGGTCGCCGGTTCAAAATCCCGGTACCAATGATCATTATTACGGTTCGGTCCGCTTCACCGACCGCGAGGGGGATCTCTACATGGTAGGGGGATATGGAAACTATCATTATAAAAATACCCTCCAGAAATACAACTCACATAGTGAATCCTGGGATACGTTGAACGTTTCGGGTGATCCCTTTCCGTTCAGAAGTGGAGGCAATGTGGCAAGAGGTTTTGGTGACAACGATATTTATCTTTTTACTCCCACCGGTAATGAAACCGGTGATCAAAAAGATGGAATTAAAAATTATGGAGAAATTTGGCATTTTGATATAAACAAAATGACATTATCATTGGCTTACGATATGTCCGACCAAAGAGATAAATATAATTTTAATTATCATATTCTTCTTTCCGATACAGTGAATAAACTTATTTATTTTATGTGTCAAACTAAAGAACCCCCTATAAATCAGTTTTACAAGTTCACTTCAGATTTCACTCAACCCATCCCGGTGGGAGCACCCTTAAATGGAAATATTTTAGGCAGTTGTGCGATTGATCTTGAATCCAGAAATATTTATGCTTTTATGAAGGATGATGGAAAAGAAGATTCCCCGAAAACCGTTTATAAAATAAGAACTCCGTTAATGTCTTCAGGATTTGCCCAATTGGATAAAGTAAAGACAGAGTTCAATTTCAAGAAATACTCTTTTCTGTTCATTTTGTTAATAGGGATAATATTTTTATCAATCTATTCTTTTATATCTCGCAAGAAACCAAATCCTACATTTTTATCCCCAAAATGGAAACTTTTATTAAATCAAATTCCTGAGAATCACTTTAATATCAGAGTGTTTGGCCCGTTCGAAGCCCAGGACGAAAATGGAAACAATATCACCTCTACGTTCACACCAAAATTGAGAGATGTATTTATTAATATTCTGTTCTCTACTCGATTTATAAACGGTAATCACGATGGTATTTCAAAGCAGGAGATTTGTAACAATGTCTGGAAAGGTCAACGTGTATCTCACAATACATTTTCAGTTGCAGTAGCAAGATTAAGGGATATTCTGAGATCAATTCCGTCCATTAAAATAATTAAAAATGATCAATTTTATTCGGTTGAATGTGATGATGTCGCTATGTGTGATTTTGTTTTGTACCGGCATTTATGCCAATATTTTAATTCAGAGACTGATTACCGAATTGAATTAGTCAAGGAATTTTGTAAGCTCCTTTCATGTGGTGAATTTCTCCCGGGAATTTCAAACAATTGGCTGGACCCGGTTAAATCTGAATTATCCAAAGAAGTGATGAGTATCCTGCTCAAACTTGCAGGTCAATATGACATTGGTAACGATTATGAACTTCAATTGATCTTGGGAGAAACTATTTTAAAATGGGATAAATTAGAGCAAAAAGGACTGAACCTGTCATTGTCAAGTCTAAAAAAATTAGGCAGATATGGAAGATTAAACGAAACCTATTCATCCTTTTCAGAAACATATAAAAATACGTTTGATTCAGAATTTCCCCATACCATAAAATCATTGACTCAACCCTGACAATTGAAAACTGTCGTCCAATGGCAGATCAATGCCAAAGACAAGAAAACAGATAATCTTATGAATGAGGAAACGAAGGAGAAAATGAAGATTGTGGAGAATTTAGTGGAATAAATTCGATCTTATTACCTCCCCAAATATCCCCTCCTCGTACGAGGAGGGGACAAAAGGGGTGGTAAACATATATCGTGAAATTAGAAAATTAGGTAGTAAATAAGCATTGGGAAGTGTAACAAAAAATGAAAATGGTGAGCTAAAACTAAATGACCAAAGTTTATAATAAAAAAGAAATGACAAAAACCCGGAAGGCTTTACGGAATTCCATGCCTAAAGCAGAAGTAATCTTATGGTCGCATTTAAAGGGAAAACAATTCCGTGAACTAAAATTCCGTCGTCAGTACAGTATCGGTCATTACGTTGTTGATTTTTTCTGTCCGAAAATAAGGTTAGTTATTGAGTTAGATGGGGAAAGTCATTTATCTAAAACTCAAAGAATACGTGATAAGACTCGTCAAAAAATAATTGAAAAGACAGGTATAAAAATTTTAAGGTATTATAATACAGATATTTACGAAAATATTGAAGGTGTGTTTACAGATTTAGGAAAAAATGTAATGAACCAAAATAAAAATTGATGTGACAAATCAATGTCACATACAAGAAAATAGAAAATCTTACGAATGAGGTAACGAAAGGGGAAAAAAGGATTGTGGAGAATTTAGTGGAATAAATTCGATCTTATTACCTCCCCAATAATCCCCTCCTCAGCCCCGGGGAAAAAAGGTGGTACATTTAGCGAAGTGGGAATATGGATGGAGATAAATTAATCCAACACCT
>CAZSIH010000118.1:0-4899 GCA_964606925.1 uncultured bacterium | reverse complement strand
TTTCAATTCTTCAGAAGAGGATAAACCTTCTTCCAAGCGAATCTTTTCCTGTTCACTCAATTTTATATCAAATGATTTAAATAATAACTGTTTCAATTTCATAATAATCCTCTAACCACGGGTGACAATAATTCCTTTAAGCGTTTCTGTGCACGGGCAAATCGTGAAAGCACGGTTCCTTCCGGAATACCGAGTATCTCACCCGTTTCTCTTACAGAATACCCATCAATCAAGCGGAGTACAACCACCGATCTGAATTTCGGTTTTAAATGTGTCAGCGCATGCTGCACTGTGTCCATAATTTCCTGTTTTTTAAAATTAACATCTTCACTTCCTTTGTCTGACATTTCACTGTCAAACGAAAATAAAACTCTTCTCCTTTTTTGTCTCTTGATCTCATTTAATGAGAGATTGATCGCAATTCGGGTGACGTATGTTTTCACGTCTGAGTCTCCCCGGAATTTCTTTAATGCTTTATAAAAGCGAATAAAAGTTTCCTGACCGACATCCGCCGCTTCCTGGCAGTTTCCAAGCATTCCGATAACCGTAGATGCCACTGAAGGTTCCAGAATTTTTACTAATTCTCTAAACGAATTCTGGTCGCCGTCAGCTGCAGATCTGACTAATTCTAATTGCTCCACCTGATTTCAACATTCTTTTTCCACGCCATATTTTACAACAACGATTACCAACTCACCTAAAAGTTTTGTTTAGTAAAGGCGAACAATTTGAGTTATTTAACGGAAATTCAATTAATAAATCCATTCAAAAACTCACTATTACGATAAACCGTTGAAACGGCTTCTAGTTAATATCACTCCGATTAACCCACGAATTAATTTGTGGGTTACAACAATTCGTTATGGTTTCTAACCATTTCAATGGTTTTATTGCAATCAACTCTATGTCAAAAAGCAGAAGAATTTTCTTTCTTCGCTCATTGGACAATTCTGAAATTTGGTTTATTCCAAAATAATATAAATTATTTTTCGGTTAATTTTGTATTTCAACATTTCATTGACCACCCCTTCATTTCCCCCTCGACAATTTTATGTAAAATACTGTTAATTTGGAGCACTTCAACCGTTGATGTATGGATTGACATGGTCAATCCACTCCATAATTGTATTTTTTCATGTGAATATTATAAAATTCTCTCATTTTGGACAAAAGTTTTAATATTCACCACAGTTTATTTCATCAATAATATCTTTTGTGTTTTCGAAAAACCACTGCTTTGAAAGTTCACAAAATACACTCCGCTTGAAAATTCGGTAGCATTCCACTGGACAGTGTGATTTCCGGGAGTTAACTTTTCATCTACCAAGGTTTCTACCAATCGTCCGGTTATATTAAATATTTGTACAGACACGCCATACCCTGTCTCAACATTTGGAATTGAAAATTGAATCGTCGTAACCGGATTAAACGGATTGGGATGTGCCGGGAATAGAGTGAATTTTGTGGGAGTTTGGGGAGATGTGGATTTTCTTAAAATCAACCGGTCAACATTTGAGGGGAAATTAATTTGGGTTTGTTCATTTAAATAGATTGCTTCATCAAGCTTTACTTGTTTCGCAATGACAGGGACTAACTCCCAATTTTCACCATCTTTAATAACAAATTCAAAAGTGAGTGGACTGCCATTATTCATTACCTCAATCACACATTCATCCGAATTACAGAGTTTGGTGTCTCCGGAAAAACGGATGTCTTTTGCTCCCAAAGGTGGTTTAGGAGGAAGACTGTAACTCAGTACATTTTCTACTTCAATTTCGTTACTGAAATAAAGCGTTTGATGTCCGAATGTGAGTTTGTTGGCATCCGCCACTGCGGATAAATGTTCCGGTCCTTTGACAGCCAATCTGTTTTTCGTCCTATTAAGGTCGTTTTGAGATGGTAAAATAACCCAACCATCAGCAATTGCCCGAACCCAATAGGCATGACCGGGGATTAAAACATTTGTGTTATAAAAACCTTCAGCAAACCCATACCATGATCCGGGAACAATTATCCCATCATTATCAATAATATCTTCTACATATACGGTATCAGAAAAAATGGAAATGATATTCCATCCTTCATTTAATCCAAGAAATCCATAGGAAAGAATTATACCGGTCAAAGTTGTTTCAGTTTCATCCGGAAATCTTAACCAATAGCCTTCCCCCGGTTCCATATTGTCAACCTGAACATACACTACATCAAACGCAAATAAGGTGTTTTCATCTGCACCGGGAAATATCTCGCTATAATGGTCATGCTCTATATCCAAAGGCAGTCCCACCAAATTCCAACCTTCTTGGTGTTCAACCACAATGCTCATCTGACCGCTTGTATAATTGGACTCAAACGCTCCCATGTCCGGTGCATTTCCGTTATACTCATCTTCACTCATGTTTACCAATGTGTCACCTTCCCAGACGAAAAAGGGAGTGCCGGCATCTATGCAGGGGGAAGTTGGGAGTAGGGTGAAATCACCACTTACAGGATCTGTGAATTGAGGATTGTCGTCAATGTTTCCTTCTCCATCCCAACCACCTATAATGTTTGAATAAAATATATTGGTGGATTCAATTTCAGTAAAAATAGTTTCATCAAAGTTATTCCAAATGATTGAATTCAATATTATCAAATTAGATGATTGTGTAAAAAAATCATGTCCATCATAACCGGCAGAGTTTAATGCTATTGTTGATTTTTCAATAACTAATTCTGTTCCACTAAAACTTGCAATTCCACCACCATAAGCGTTTGAATTGTTATACGCAATCGATACTTCTTTTAAAACGATTTTTGCATTTTCGAGACTGTAAATTCCAGCACCATCCAATCCTGATATATTGGAGGTAATGTTTACATTTTCTAAAATTACTTCAGAACTATCCAAATAAATTCCACTTCCAAAACAATCCGAATTATTATTATGAATTGTAACTTCATTTATAATGGGAGAAGAATATTTGCAGTACAATCCACCACCACCATAATAAGTGGAATTATTTCTTAAAGTAACATTTTTTATAGTTGGACTTGACGCAAAACAATAGATGCCTCCACCTTTATTGTGGGGCCACTCATGTGCATATCCATTTTGAATTGTAAAATCACTAATAAGGGTTGTTGTGTCTATAATTCCATTTAACTCTTCTTCAAACTTGATAACACCTTCCATGGAATTCCCATCAATAATACAACCATCCACACCACTGCCAATGAGTTTAATTCCATTCGTTTCAGGCCAGATAATATTTTCAAAATATATTCCCGATGCTACCAACACCGTATCCTTTTCAAAAGAGGAGTTAAGACCATGCTGAATAGTAGCAAAGGGAAAATCTAAACTACCGTCGCCGATTGAATCTGAACCAGTGGTAGAGACGTGCCACACAAATCCTGATGATTCGAAAACTGTGATGTAATCCTCCTTTGCCTCTGTTGCTATATAGTTGTTAAAATCATTTTCAACAGACAGTGACACATTATAAATACCGGGGAATTCATAGATATGTGCCGGTGCTTCTTCAAAACTGAAATTACCATCACCAAAATCCCATAACCATGAATTTATCGTAAATCTAAACCATTCGGTATAAGGAGTAAAGTGAACGGTTAATGGAGAATGTCCTGCCAATTCATCTGCTTCAAAATCAATCCAGTAGCCATGTTCTTTCATTTCACCGGAAATTCCAGAGGGAGTAATCACTAAATTCCCATAGGTAATAGCTGGATTTGTCATCATGAAGATTGGATGCTCCGGATTTGACAAATTTAATTCAAATCCACCAAAATTAATTTGATCAGGGTTTGGATTTATAAGATCGATATCAAAAAATATTCCTCCAAATGGATCTGTTAATTGGGCGTTTGTACAAAGAGAATCGAGAGCTAATGGATCCCATGAAATAGCGAACCATTCAATGAGTGGTGTGAAACCGCCCCAATAAATTGAAACTCCCCAAGTAGTCTCTTCTAAAGTACTCCCAACAATATTGGTGGTGTATAAACCATTACCGATTGATAAATCTATAAAATATGTATCAGGTAGGGTTGTCTGATCAAATTCAGGATCATTTCCCATAGTTGCATCCGGATGAAAACCAAATCCAACTTCTGTAGTGTTAATATATCCGTTTTCGTTCAATCCTCGAACTACAAAAAATTCCTTCCATTGAAAGTACTCTCCCGATTCTGTTTCGGTGTTACCTGAAGGTGTAATGATCAAATCTAATGCGGTGATAAAATCATATTCAAGTATTATACTGTCCTGCTGAGTCATGTCCACATCAACCAACTCTCCATTCAAAACATCTTGAAGAATTGCAGACGTACAAAGATAGTCAAAAGCGTTTTTGTCCCATGAAATCACTAGACCGGTGTCTGGCTCATGTAAATATAAATGAAATTCTCGTGTTTCGGTTGTGCTTTCAAGTATTTGGAGTAAATATGCCATATCATCCCACAGGTACATTTCGCAAGGTTGGTAAGGAGCACCTGGAGGATAATAAAAATCAATTCCTTCATCATATCCATCAGTAGCATCCGGATGAAAACCAATAGCAACAAAATTCGTATCACCACATCCTTCCGCAGTGATGGTTTGCTGCCATTGGAATGTCTGACCTTTTAAAGAAATAGTAAAGATTGTTAATAATATTGAAATTAAGAGGTTTCTCTTCAATATTTCACTCACTGAATACTCTCCAAATTAATCCCTTGAAAATAGAAAAACCCCTGAGAAGTCCGGCGGAAATCCGGATACCAGAGGTTTTCAAAAACAGTGTGAAAATAAATATATTCACCCTATTGGGTTCACTCATTTTTTCTTAGTAAAAAATATGTCATAAAATAAATATTTCCAATCGTTATTTTATCAACATCAGTTTCTCAACTTGGGAA
>CAZSIH010000117.1:0-4997 GCA_964606925.1 uncultured bacterium | reverse complement strand
AGTTTGTTCATTATGAAATGGATATATTTGTGGACACGGATTCCAGCACTTATGAAGGAATCTCAAAGATTAAATATATCAATCAATCTCCGGATACGCTTCATCAAATCCATCTTCATTTATATCCAAATGCCTTTCAGGATGGCTCAGTGAAACACCGGGAATTTATGGCACGACTTGGACGGTTGGGACGTGCGGCAAAATTTATAAATAATCCGGAAAAATATTTCAGTAAAATTGAGATTTATTCATTTGAAGTGGTCCAGGATGGGAATCAAATTAATGAAGATTTTAAAATTGACGATACTATCCTTTCTTCTGACTTGATTCAACCTTTGTTTCCCGATGACTCTCTCACAATAAAAATTGACTGGACTCATCATGTAGGTGAACAGATCGAAAGAGCCGGGAGAGTGAAAAACCAATTCAATGCGGCTCAATGGTACCCCAAAATGGTAGTGTATGATGAGAATGGGTGGCATAATATTCCCTTTCATGCCGAAGGAGAATTTTACGGTGAATTCGGTACGTTTGATGTGTCCCTTGACCTTCCCCAAAATTACATTGTAGGAGCAACCGGAACTGTTACGGACGGTGACCCCGGTTGGGAAATAGTACAAGTTGATACTTCGAAGGATTTTGAGGAGTGGCTGGAGGATTTTAAAAATAGAGAGGAGAAACCTGACTCAACCCAAAGAAGAAATGTATCATTCCATGCAGAAAATGTTCACGATTTTGCCTGGATCGCCTCCCCGGATTTTCTTTATGAAAAGGGAGAATGGAATGGAATTGACGTCCATGTTTTATTTAATCAAAAAAATGGTGAAAAGTGGACGAAAAAGGTGGTGGACAGATCTGAATGGGCATTGGAATGGCTTACGAATCAATTTGGTGAATATTCCTATCCACAGGTCACGACAACAGACCGCTTAAAAGGCGGAGGAATGGAATATCCCATGCTGGTGATGAACGGCAGTGAATCGGAAAGCCTGATCCTGCATGAGATCGGTCACATTTGGTTTTACGGAATTTTAGGTAATAATGAAGTGGATGAAGCTTGGCTGGACGAAGGATTTACTACATTTCAAACAGGATGGTATTTGATAGATAAATATGGTCTCCATGGATTTGATCTGGAAAATACAGAAAGGTATGATACATTCCAGAAAAAACACTGGAAATATTCTAGTAGTCTTGGACGAAGTCAGTGGTCTGCATCCCGGTTTATGACTAGCGGAAAAGATGAACCAATTAGCAGGTCATCCTTTCTGTTTAAACAGGGTGGTGCTTATCGTCAAAATGCTTACACAAAACCGGCACTCATGTTAGTCGAATTAAAACATATTTTAGGTGATTCACTTTTTTCAGAGGTGATGCACACCTATTATGACCGCTGGAAATTGAAGCACCCTGACGAGAAGAAATTCAGATCAGTTGTTGATGAGGTAACGGGAGAAAATATGGATTGGTTTTTCCATCCATGGCTTCATGATACACGAATCCTTGATTATGGGATTCACGGTTGGAAAAAAGAAAGGAATAATGATGGAACATGGGACGTTTCTCTGAATTTGAAGCGTCATGGAAACCGGGATATGCCACAGTTGATTGAGACAACAATGAATAATGGAGAATTCCATCGAATCTGGTGGAAAAACCATAAATGGCGGTCTGAAGATACGCTGAGATACTCCGTTCCATCGGAACCGATCAATGCGGTTCTTGATCCAGATGTTCAGACAATGGATCTGGATTTTCGAAATAATTATGCAGGCAGAGTCCCGCAGGAAATCATGTTAACCAGACCGGGGATGAATTATAACCCTCGGGAAAAATTTGTTTTACAATGGCATCCTATCCTTTATTACCATGCATTGGATGGAGCAATTCCCGGAATTTCCTTTAACAGAAAATACGGACCTTGGGAAAATTTGGATGGATACATATCAACCGGATTAGAAAGCGGAAATATATTTTGGTCATTCTCCGGTTGGAGAGTCAATCCATTGGCTATGAATTCTAATAAAATTCGATTTAATGCATACGATTTAGGTGGAGTAAGCAGTTTTGGATTTCATATTGAGAAATCATTGTACAGGACAAACCCCCTCATCAATTTAAAATCAATTTCTTCAGGTTTTACTGTTGTAATTGCAAAAGATACTTCACGAACAGATTTATTTGATATTGGACGAATGGCACTTTTTACTTCAACTGCATCAGTAAGCGGAGGTCCGTTAAGCATGCAGTTTACACTTGACATTGCTCCTTCAGGCTGGTCCGATTGGAGTTTCAGCCGGTTGGTTCACATAACTAAAGTGAATGTACCGTTTGGAAATTTTGGGTTTCGAGGAAGAGCAATTTTCGGAAAAATATGGAGTGGAGATTTACCCATTCCGATCCAGGAGTTATTCACGATCAATGGTGCAGGATCTGGGGATACATATCAAAAATTCTATTTGCGGGATGAATCCAGTTTTTACGGGAATTTGGATGCAAGAGGTCAATATCATTTACCGGGAGATGGCAACTTGAGAGGATTTTATGACCGCAATTTTTCGGGAGTTGAGGAAATAATCACCACATCTTTGGAAGGATTTGTTTCAAAAAAATGGTTCGACACACATTTTGAATTGGCGTTTTTCACAGATGTTGGTCTTGTGAACGGATCAAAATATGTTCAAGGTGATGATGGGTTTGATAAAGAAGTTTTAGTGGATGCAGGATTCGGATTCAGAATAAATAAGGATCTTTTAGGAACGAATTGGTACATTAGAATAGATGTTCCATTTTGGATAAAAGAAGGAAAAACATCCTCAACTGATTTTGAAAAAATTGTTTTCAGTTTTCAGCGATCGATATAATCTTATCCTGATGAATTTCTACAAAAAATATCCTTCTGTAAATTTCACAAAAGACTGATAAGAATTTGCATCAAAATATTACATCACGATCCCGGTTTTATCTTTTTTCTTCGTGATGATTCTATCCATAAATTAATTAAGCAATTAAACTGGTATTAATTAATCGTAAGAATAAACCCCTTTGTATTTTCCCTGTTACAGGTGAAAAAGATAGGAATGGAATATGTAATCCTTTGACTTTCTCCTCTGTAATAGAGGAGAATTAAAGTGGGGTCATTTAAAATTGATAGAATGTTATTTTTAATACGATTAACCTGTACCGGAGTAAAATTTGAAACTTTTTAGGGATCTCAGCATTCAAAAGGAAATTTGAACAGGAATTAACATGCGTAAATATTTTTTATACATTTTTTTACTTACCACAGCAATTTCATTCGCCCAAAATTCCGCTGTAAGACAATTCAGTAAGGCATTTGCCGATGTAGCGGAAGAAGCAAATCCATCTGTGGTCACCATCATGACAGAAAAAGTCTTTAAGGCAAAATCCTTCCATGAATGGACACCCTTCGAAGAATATTTTTCCCCGAAGAATAAACCAAAACGCCAGTATAAAGGCCATGCCCTGGGCTCCGGAGTGATTGTAGATGAGGACAACGGATACATCCTCACCAATAATCATGTCATTGACGGAGCGGATGAGGTAGAAGTGAAACTCATGGATAAACGGGTCTTTTCCGCAGTCATCATTGGGAAGGATCCAAAGTCCGATCTGGCAGTGCTTCAAATAGAAGCTGATGACCTTTCAGAATTGAAATTGGGTGATTCGGATAAAATCAGAGTAGGCGGATGGGTGTTGGCTGTGGGAAGTCCATTTTCAGCAAATCTCAGTCATACAGTGACAGCGGGAATTATCAGCGCTTTGGGACGAAGCAATGTGATCTCTAACGATCATTATGAAAATTTCATCCAAACAGATGCAGCTATCAATCCGGGAAACAGCGGGGGTGCACTGTTGAATTTAACCGGAGACCTCATCGGAATTAATACTGCCATTGCAACCGGTGGTTTTGATCGATCTAACCGGGGAGTTGGCTTTGCAATTCCATCCAACATGGCAAAACGTGTCATGGAAGATTTGATCGATAAAGGTTATGTCGTTCGTTCATGGCTGGGAGTGTATATCCAGGAAGTAGATGATAAAATTGCCAAAGCGTTTGATCTGGATAAAAGAGACGGCGCCCTTGTAAACAGTATTGTGGACGAAAGTCCTGCACAAAAAGCCGGAATCATGGAAGGGGATGTCATCGTCCGGTTTGATGAAAAAGAGATCAGAGATCCTTCACACTTGAAAAATGTAGTTTCTTCCACGAAACCGGGAACGAAAAGCCGGGTAAAAGTAGTGCGGGAGGGGAAAGAAAAAATTATTCACGTCACCCTTGAGGAATTGAATGCGGAATCACAAATTTTTGCAGGAGGATCGTCAAAACCTTTTAATTCTTTTGGTTTTTCTGTCCGGGATGTGTCCTCATCATTGGCAAAAAAATACGGTTTTGATGGAAATGAAAATGGTGTGGTTGTCACAAAAGTTGATCCCGGCAGTGAAGCTTTTGAAACAGGCGTAAGAGAAGGAGACCTGATTCAAAGGGTCGGTTCTGATAAAGTGGATTCCAAAATGGAATTTAATAAATTAGTAGAAGAATCCAAGGAGGATGGAGCCGTTTTATTGCTTATTAAAAGGGAAGAAATATCCCGGTTTTATGCTCTCGATCTAAGGGAATAGAAAATTGTTGTCATTCCTGCCCCGCATATGTTGCGGGATAGACTCCAGCTGGAATCCAGCAGTATAAAATAAAATTGTCTCAAATCGTTTTTACTGGATACCCGATCAAGTCAGGCATGACAAAAACGGTGATTATTTAGTTAGTCAAGCAACACTTGACACAGATAATATAAAAAGTCCATTTGAAAGTGTTCGTACAACAGATATTCTTGTCTGTTGAGTATTTGCTGTGCACAGACAAGAATGTCTGTGCTACGGAAAATGGATGGATCCCTGCTTTTTCAGGGATGGAAACTTTAATAAAAAAACAGTTTCTAAAACCCCGGACAAATAGGACAAACCTGCGGTGGAGT
>CAZSIH010000116.1:0-5000 GCA_964606925.1 uncultured bacterium | reverse complement strand
ATTGTGATCTCCCCTGTCTCATAAAAAATATAATTCTCTCCGATTTCAGAAGTTAAAACCCAGTTTTGGTTTTTTCCTGCTTCAACTTTAATATCAAAAGAAATAGTAAGAGTTGCGTTGGTATTCATCACCTTTATCTCACCATAATCTTTTACAACTCTCCAACCATCTTTGAATCGCACATCAAAAGCAGGTGTCAATGGTTTTGGAGGCAGACTATAACTGAGTCTTTCTCTTGGTGACATTTCAACACCAAAGAACAAGTCCGCTCCATTTATGCTTAATGTGTTGGCTTTCTCGGTTAAACTATAGTCCTTTGATTCTACTTTTGCTAAATCACCGCTTGACAGTGTTATTTCACCCTCTTGAAATGCTCTCAACCAGAAACCCTTTCCCGGAACAAGCGTCTCAGTAATAAAATAACCATCGGAAAAACCATACAGTGTGTTCTGAACGATAATTCCATCCGGGTCTGATGCTGAATAAATGGAAATGTCCTCAGATAAACCGGCAACAAGATTCCAGTCAGCATTTAAACTGATGGTAAGTTCATTGATTGACGAACCGGTAACAGTGGAACTGCCGGCGTCAGGGAAACGTAACCAGTATCCTTCTCCGGGAATAAGATCAGTTGCAGGGTTGTAGCCATTGTCAAAAGAATATAATGTTTCGTCAATAGACTCAGGAAATAAAAAATTATATGAACTCTCATCTACTTCAAGAGGCAAACCGACCAGATTCCATCCTTCGAAGTAGCTCAACTCCATCGAGGTCTGTCCTGATGATCCAACTGTGAGAGTCACAGGAATCGAAGCACTCCCGCCATTGCTGGTAATTTTAATGTTGGCGGTATAAACTCCCTCTGATAATCCACTGCTGTTGCATGTCACATCCACGGTTGTTGAATTCCCCTCACTCACATCCCCTTCATCAGGAGAGACGAAAACCCATGTTGGTTCCTGAGCAAATCGAACTGAAAGGTTTTCATGAACAAAATCATTATTGTAGGAAACTTGAAGTCCTACTGAACCGGATTCATCCTGCATGCCTATGGTTGCGGCGTGTATCCCGATAATAGTACCATAATTCAACTGCACAATCCCACTGGGAAAAAGAACTACCTGAAAATCATAAAAGCTGTTTTCAAAATTTGTCCACCAGTGAGCTACCTGATTAAATGAGATAACTGTCCGGTCGGAGTTCGAATGGGTGTACACCTCTCCCGCACAAAATTCATTGCACAGATCATTTACCGGATTCAAGTCATCCCAAAACCCAAAGATAGCTGGACGGGGTGCTGAAGGGTTGGGAATACTGCTGTTGTCCCATTCCGTGTTGTCACTTCCAAAGCCGACCCAGCCATTGGCATTCACGATGTACTGACTGTAGGTCTGTCCATAAAAAGAGAAGTCAAAACCAATATCAATTGGGTCTCCTGCTTGATCATTGTGGGGAAAATTATACAGCATACCAATTTCTGTAATGTCAATCCATTCAGCAGTTATAGTCGATTCATCATCTGAGTCAGCCCAGTAATTTCCTTCGGCATCGGGACCTCCACCGGTATACGTAAATGGAGAAATACTAATAGAAAAATGAAGTTCTGAGTCCACCTCTCCAACGTTAGAAATAGTCAAAAATTCTGTGATCGTTTCATCAGTGTCAAAGGAAACATCAAATGAACCGGGAGAGTACTGCAGTTCCGGTGCAGGACCGCTGATAGCAAAAGCTGAATTGTAGAGATTGAGTCTTCCACCACTCACTGTAATACCGTCAAGGCTTGGAAGAGGATCCACATTATCAAGAATTGCCTGCTTTATCATGAGAGCTCCCTGACCAGGATCATCAAGGCAAATTTGCGCTAAGGAAGCTGAAGCCGCTGCATGAAGAAACCCCACCGCTCCTGCAACATGGGGCGTTGCCATTGACGTTCCGGTGTAGGAACAACTTACACCATTCGTGGGTACGGTACTGCAAATATCCGTACCCGGGGCACCCAGATCGATCATCTCTGTACCGTACCCTGCGGAACCGTATTTTACATCATTTCGAGTGGTATTGGTAACAGCAATGAGCCAGTCGCTATCGCATCCCGTGGGAACATCTCCCTGCTGATCAACATTCACATTCGCATTGATAGTGGCTGCAGCACTCAGAATTCCAACCTCACCCATGGAATTGTAAAGATCATTCCAGACTGGATAACTCCCTGAATTACAGTCAGCATAATCCACGCCAAAACTGCTGTTTGTCGCTACCACATTTGCTCCATATTGCCCATTTGTCTCCAGCCAAAGGCTTTTCTGATCCAGAATGTATCCATACGCAATGCTGATGGTTGATGTGGTCCCTGATGCTCCGGCAACACACATAATTTTCACATTCCAGTTCACACCTACTACATCCGTACCATTATCTCCTACAGCTCCCATAGTTCCGGCAACGTGGGTACCGTGGGCATCGGAGGGAATAGAGCCATCGTTGCTGTAGGCATCCCAGCCATAAATGTCATCCACGTACCCGTTATTATCGTCATCTACCCCATTTCCGGCAATCTCATTCTGATTCACCCAGATATTTGCAGCTAAATCCTCATGGCTTGTCTGCACTCCACCATCCACCACTGCTACTACGATCTCATCTCCCAGCGCTGTTATTCCACCGGTGGTGATGTCCCATGCTTCTGGTGCATCTATGTCTGCATCTACCATTCCTCCGCTTTGACCCGTATTGTGCATATCCCACATCTGATCAAAATCGGGATCATTGGGTTCATTTCGAAATTCCCGTTGGGTTACTACATGATTAAATTGTGCGAATATAACTTCCGGTTTTTCTTTCATTACTTCCAGAGCATTAACTAAAGATCCGGTTCTTGAAGGATCAGTAGAAACCAACCAAAGATTCATCCGCTTTACAAGTATTTTTTCCACAGTATATCCGGTATTGCGAAATAATTGAGTTAAATCAGCTTCTTTTAATTCCGGTTGAAATTTGACAATGAGTTGGTTTTCCACGTAATAAACTTCATCACCAAAACACAAACTTAAAAACACCAACAATACGATAACAATTTTCTGCTTATTCATGATAAATCCTCCGATAATTTAAATTTATATACTATTTGACAAGGGGAAATATTGAAATATTCATTGAAAAGTAATTTATTTATTAAGTGAAATTCAATAGAATCTTTAATTTGATGAAATTAATTTATAGTCAAGATTGGAATAACATCATCATTTTTGTCATTCCCTCACCTTCTGTCATTCCCAATTTAGTCGGGAGTCTAGTAAACAAACGTAGTTGAAATCCAATTAATTAATAGCGATAACCAAACCTACTATTGGATACCCATCTTCACGGGTATGACAACAAGTATTTTTTTCAACTCTCCCCCAGCCTGCGGCTTTCCCCTCTCGAGAAGGGCTTGGTGTGAGTTTTTTTGTTGCGGTATTGTAAGACAATCATCCTGATTGCCTGTGTCAAGCATTGCTTGACTTACTGATCATTTTCCTCTCCCACTTTTTTAAATAGATATGATAAATTAGTTGTCGATTAACGTAATTAAGCCAGAATTATTTGCCCGAACCCAATACCCTTTACCCGGTTCTATACTATTGGAATTTGAGTATCCACCGGAATTGAATCCGTATATTGTGCCTGAAATGATAATTCCATCCGGATCTTGTATGTATGATATATTTAAAGGATTGCTAATTCCTGCTATAAGATTCCAACCCTCATTTAAACTGATGATAAGTTCACTGATAGAAATTCCTATAATGGTTACATAACCTGCATTTTCAAAGCGGAGCCAATAGCCCTCACCATTAATGAGAATTGTTTCAGGGTTATAGCCATTATCAAATGAGTATAATGTTCCTTCAATTGATTCAGGAAATAAGCCAAAATACGATGTATTTTCTACTTCAAGTGGAAGCCCGACCAGGTTCCAGCCTTCCATGTATGCAACATCTATCGTCCCAGTTAAAAGCGGACTCAAGGTTATAGTTTGGACATACGTATCATCACCGTAGGAAGAATGATTGTGATTGGTTGCCAGGGAAGAAAGATAGAAATTGATATCACCAACGTCTGAATCCGGCGCTTCCCACTGAAATGACCATTGCTTTGAACCGGGAGAATTTGCATCAGCACCGCAGACCGTATGTCCTACGTATTCCCTGTTATTTCCATACAAAAGACGTGTCTCATCCGCATCAATCAGTATAAAATCTCCTGCAGTTGAATTATTGCTGTTCTTCAGTGCAGTGGTCTGGAAACCAAACTGATTCACGTCCTCCTGCACCATGGTGAGTAAAATAGTATAAAGATCTCCCGGCACATATTGGGTTGTATTATTTCCGATATTGTAGATCACCGACCCGGGACCGGTGTTGGGTGTTCCGGAATGACACCCGGAGCAATTCACCTCTCCCGGAGCTCCGGAATGAGCTGCACCTAAATACGGTGCTGAGCAGTCATCACCAAACGTAAGTGATGAAATTAAACAAACAAATATTGTTAATGTGAAAATGTGTGAAACGAATTTTACATTAAATATCAAAATTTCTTTTTCTATAAGTTACCCTATGAAAAATATTGTTAATTATTTTAATAAAATCATCTTTCTTACTTGAGAAAATTCTTCAGATTGAATTTGATAAAAATACACCCCGGCACTAACCGTATTTCCAAAACTGTCTGTTGCATCCCAAATGACTTCATGGAAACCACCCTCTACTTTTCCATTTAACAATTCTTCAATCATCCTCCCGGACAGATCGTAAATTGCTAACCTAACATTAGTTTCTTCCGGCAGGAAAAATTGAATGTTCGTAACCGGATTGAATGGATTTGGATAATTTTGTGAAAGTGTAAACTCCGTCGGCAAACTGTTCTCTTTTGTCAAAATGAGTTCATTTACAGGAGAAATAAATTCAATAGAACCGGATTCCGATAAATTATATTCTTCACCTGAAGATGGATTTACTAAT
>CAZSIH010000115.1:0-5022 GCA_964606925.1 uncultured bacterium | reverse complement strand
ATTTTTTCCTGAAATAACTTTTCTTTTTTATCTTCCATAGAGTATTGATTTACCACATAAATTACGAATAATAATAAGTAAAATACTGACATTAAAAAAGTGATTTCAATCTATCAGGTTTTTCTGTGAAAGAGAAATTCATTTTTTTATCTTGCTAGGTTCATAAGGATACATGAAAATTGCTGGCTATATTTTTTTAGTAATTAGTAAAAATAAAGTGGAGATTTATTTCTGATCATATCAAAACAATATTATGGAAACTGACACCTTTCCTTTAGATTCGCTTATCATTGATAAACTTATTGATGAGAACAATCTTGATTTAAAATTTATCAGTATTCGTGAACTCAATCGTTTGGTGGATAATTTATCGGATAAATTATCCACTGAGTTTTTACGATTTGAATTTGGTATTCCGGGACTGAAAGCTAACCGAATGGGACCGGAAGAAGAAATTAAAGTTCTCACAGAAAATCAATCTTTACCCTCAACCTATCCTCCTTTTGACGGAATTACCAGATTGAAACAAGCAACGGCAGTATTCTGTAAAAAATTCATGAACATTGATGTTTCTCCTGAAAATTGCCTTCCTACAGTTGGAGCAATGCATGGTTGTTTTATCAGTCAGGCAATTTCCGCAAGGAGAAAAGAAAATGCCGACACGATCCTTTTTCTTGATCCCGGATTTCCTGTAAATAAACTGCAGGCAAAGTTTTTAGGGTTGAATGTGGAATCAGTGGACCTGTATGATCATCGTGGGGAAAAACTATTGGAAAGATTGGAAAAATCTTTTTTAACTGGAAAAATTGGTGGAGTCATTTGGTCCAGTCCGAATAATCCTTCGTGGATATGTCTTAAAGAAAAGGAACTGGAAGGTATGGGAAAATTGCTCACCCAATATGATGTAATTGGAATTGAAGACATTGCTTATTTCGGAATGGATTTTCGTCATGATTACAGTGTCCCCGGAGAACCACCTTATCAACCCACTGTAGCAACCTATACTGATAATTATTTAATCATTATTTCAAGTTCAAAAATTTTCAGCTATGCCGGGCAACGAGTTGCAGTTACCATCATTTCTCCCGCTTTGATGCATAAAAAATATGCCTATCTCAAAACATATTTTAATACCGACAAACTGGGGAATGCTTTCATTCATGGAGGCCTTTATCCCACGACTGCAGGTGTGGCGCAATCTGTACAAAACGCATTGGCTTCATATTTTGAATCTGCTTCTACCGGAGAATATGATTTTCTTTCTAACCTGAAAAAATATGCTGAACGGGCAAAAAAAGCAAAAAAGATTTTTCTGAAACACGGATTTGAATTGGCTTACCCTAAAGATCTGGAAGAACCCATTGCAGACGGATTTTATTTTACGATTAAGAGGGAAGGATTGACAAGTGAGGAATTACTGTATCACATGCTTCGTTTTGGTCTTGCAGGAATTCCCCTAAGCACCACCGGAAGTACAATAGCGGGAGTAAGGATTTGTGTTTCTTTGATTCGGATAGACCAATTTGAAGAATTAGAATTCCGAGTGGGTGAGTTGGATTCCTATTTAAACGTCATCAATTAATATTGGAAATAAAATTGTGGAAAATAAATAAACCGTCTTTTTGTTTGAGTGGATTCCACCTTTTTGTAAAAAGTGGGGATGGGGTAAATTTATGTAATGAAAAATCCAATAATTATCTTTTTGATCTTGGTGTTACCGGCTGCTCAGTTTAATATGGAAGAGATGCGGTCTGAAAATATTGGAACATGAGATAGATTTTCTGTTATGACAATTGATCAAATCGTCATATTCAGTATTATCATATTTACTTTTATCCTATTCATCTGGGGAAAATTGCGCTATGATATTGTTTCTATTATTTCCTTATGTGTTCTGTTTATTGCCGATCAGGTATTGGGAGGTGAAAAATCAAGTCTGATTACGGATACGTCCAATATATTCATGGGCTTTGGACATTCAGCGGTAATTACGGTAGCAGCAGTTCTCATTATCAGCCGGGCACTGCGCAATTCAGGGGTAGTGGATGTTATTGCACGGCAAATTACACCTTTATCAAAATATCAGATTGCTCATATTTCAAGCTTAAGCGGAGTTGTATCAATATTCTCAGCAATTATGAACAATGTTGGGGCATTGGCTCTCATGTTGCCTGTAGCGCTTAAAACATCTGTCAAACAGAAACGATCTCCCAGTGTTATCCTCATGCCCCTGGCATTTGCCAGTATTTTAGGAGGCATGATCACCATGATAGGGACACCGCCGAATATTATCATATCCACTCTCCGCCAATCCCAGTATATGGAACTCAAGACCCAGGCGCTTGCTGATAAGGCTTCACCGGCTGCTGAATACTTTGCATCACAGAATATTAATGTGGAACAATTTCATCCAGAACCATTTGGTATGTTGGACTTCAGCCCGGTTGGAGGAATTATTGCCATCTTAGGTGTGTTGTTTGTAGCGCTAATAGGTTGGAGATTCATCCCCAAAGGATCATATAAAAAACCAGGGACTGAATCACTATTTTCCATTGATGAATATATGACTGAGATCCGTATCCCCAAGAGCTGCAAATTCATCAAAAAGAAAGTCAGCGAGATTGAAAAATATACTGAAGACAGACTCGCAATAATTGGCTGCATTTCTAAAAATGGGAATATCTATACTCCACGGCACGATCAAATCATAGTGGAAGGAGACCGGTTTCAAATTCAGGCGGATCCAGTAGAATTAAAGTTAATGATGGATGAGTATGGTCTCAGACTTACCAAAAAGATGCGGGCTCGGATAGATCACCTAAAAGATGAAGATACCACTTATAAAGAAGTATTAATTACACCTGATTCAGCGCTTGTAAAACGGGATCGGACGTATTTTCGAAGGCGCACCTCAAATTCACTGATACTGATGGCGGTGGCGCGCCAGGGACAACCAATCCGTAAACGGTTGGGGGCTGTCATATTTCGAGTAGGGGATGTGCTGCTTATTCAGGGGAATATAGATAATCTTGATGATAATATCAGTTCCCTGAACCTGTTACCCTTGGCTCAGAGAGAAGTACAGGTAGGTGAATTTTCACGGATCAGCTTGGCGTTGTTAATTTTTGGAAGTGCTATTGGATTCAGTATGGCTGGCATTCTACCCACCACATTAGCTTTTGTGAGTGCCATTTTATTATATGTCTTTACAGGCATTCTTCCTATCCGTGAATTGTACCAGCAGATAGATTGGCCCATAATTGTTTTGTTAGGAGCGATGATCCCGGTGAGTGAAGCATTGCAGACGACCGGCAGTACCCAGTTAATAGCTGAATTTATGGTAAGTATGACCAGAAGTTTGCCAAGCTGGTCTATTCTGGCAATTATCATGATTATTACTATGTGTCTTTCAGATATCATAAATAATGCTGCTACTGCTCTGATCATGGCACCAATTGCTGTTGGTATTGCCGTATCTATGGGTGTCAGCGCTGATCCCTTTTTGATGACTGTTGCGGTAGGAGCGTCTTGCGCTTTTCTAACCCCCATAGGTCATCAGTGCAATGCCCTGATCCTTGGGCCGGGCGGCTACCGGTTTTCTGATTACTGGAGAATGGGATTACCTCTGGAACTTCTGATTGTTATTGTGGGCACACCTTTGATACTTCACTTCTGGCCTTTTTAAATAATTCTTAGCTAATACCTAAAACAATTTTTGATGAATGGTGGGAAACTACAAGTTGATTTAATCTCCACATCTTTGAAAAAAGTGGGGATGGGGTAAATTGAAAGTATGAAAAAGACATTACTTATTGTACTTCTCTTGTTTGTTTTTGTTGGGTGTGAAGATGAACAGGATGAACCCCTTGGGGTTAACGATGATGTAATACTTCCTTCATTGATCTATCGTTACCCTCTTGATGAATACAGTGTAACCCAGGAATTTGCTACCATCAATTTTGAGTTCAATCAGAAATACCACTCCGCCGAGGATTCGCAAGGAACCGCTGGAACGCCCGTCTACGCAATTGCGGATGGTGAGATCAGTTACTCAGGAACAATGGGGGGTTACGGCTGGTTGATTACGATCGATCACCTTGGAGATAATGTTTATTCATTATACGGGCACCTAAGCTCCGAAAGGGATAAGGTTACAGGAGGCGAGGTTCAAATGGGAGACGTCATCGCCTACATAGCTGATGACGAGGAGGACGGAAGTGGCGGTGGATATCCTGACTGGGGTCCCCATCTGCACTTTGCCATCAGACAGGGGAGCCGGTTTGATTACCCCGATTCCGGAGACAACCGCTGGATGGCAGGATACACCTATGCCCATCCGACAGAAGTTGGGTGGCTCGACCCTACTGACTTCATAGAAGGTCACTCACAATGATCGAGAAAGAACCAAAAATAGAACTGGCAGATCAATGACTGATACACCACAAATTGAATCCACTCTTCGGATAAAATGTATTTAACCATCAATGAACAAACCTTTTTTATTTGAATTTGACCCCGAACAGACATTGAAAACCCGCCTCTTTGTAAAAAAGTGGTGCAATGAGCAAAAAATTCTAAGACACATCACTCCGTTCATTTTGACTCCGCCTTGGTATGTCCACCAAAAGAATATCCGCTTTTTTGGTATATTTGAATAAGTTATTACAAACAAAAACCCCATCAAAAGACAGGGCTTTATATCAGAGAATCATGGTTCTCTTTGTGTGATCCCGGTGCGAATCGAACGCACGACCAACGGCTTAAAAGGCCGTTGATCTAACGACGGAGAGATGAGTCATGTGTCCACTAAAATCGTGTCCACTTTTCGGTATTTCACTCATATTTGGACTTTCAACAAGTGTTGGGAAATCCATTTCCAATCTACGCAAACTAAACTGTGCATAGACCTCCGTTGTAGTTATTGATGAATGACCCATCTCTTGCTTAACAAGATAAATATCACGGGTCTGTAAGTAACGTCTCACTGCAAACGTATGGCGTAGGCAATGTAGATGGTATTTA
>CAZSIH010000114.1:0-5038 GCA_964606925.1 uncultured bacterium | reverse complement strand
GTTTTTAATAATTAATCAGATTAAATTGACCTGTGTTTTTTCCTTATAAGGATGATAATCCCCGAATACTTGTCCCGTATGTCACTTATTCCATATTAGGTGTAAATGTTTTCGTTTTTATTTTACAGACGGGATTAGGACTTTCAGATGTTGCTGCAGAAAGAGCATTTATTTATGCTTTTGGTCTCATTCCCGCACAATTTTCCATTTTAAATATCTTCACATCCATGTTCATTCACGGTGGTATAGCACATATAGCAGGTAATATGTGGTTTTTATGTATCTTCGGAGATAATGTGGAAAGTGCATTGGGTCATGTACGGTATCTGATATTTTTCCTGTTGTGTGGAACAGCGGCAGCATTGAGTCAGGTAGTTTTACATTCAGCATCTCAGATTCCCATGGTAGGTGCCAGCGGTGCAATCGCAGGAGTTTTGGGAGCCTATATGATGATGTACCCAAAAGCAAGAGTGCATGTGTTTATTTTTTTTATTTTTATCACAACCATTCGTGTACCGGCACAAATCGTATTGGGTTTTTGGTTTATCATGCAATTAAGTAATGGGTTAGGAACATTAGGTCTGGATACAACAGGAGGTGTAGCATGGTTTGCCCACATTGGGGGGTTTATCGCTGGTGTGGGTGGACAGAAATTATTTCGAACCTTTCGTATCGTGTAAAATATGAATCGAGAGAAGCTCATACAATTGGCAAAAAAGATGCGTGAAAAATCATATGCTCCCTTTTCAAAATACACCGTAGGCGCTTCAGTTGAAACTGAAGATGGTACAATAATTGGAGGGTGTAATATTGAATCCGCAAGTTATGGATTAACATGCTGCGCCGAAAGGGTTGCTTTATATAATGCCGTTTCAAAAGGATATTCTACATTCAAGGCAATGGCAGTAGCAAGTGAAAATGGGGGATTCCCATGTGGAGCATGCCGGCAGGTAATCTGGGAATTGTGCGAAGATATTCCAATCTTGGTAATAGACAGTGAAAACAAAATAAATGAGACATCAAGCCAAACCTTGCTCCCGGATGCTTTTGACAAGGATAAATTAATATGAAAAAGGGAAGTGATGAGTCCAAAATCAACTGAAACAGGGCGGATAGAAGTTATTTGCGGATGTATGTTCAGCGGCAAAACCGAAGAATTGATAAGACGGCTTCGAAGGGCTCAAATAGCCCGAATGCAAACCACAATTTTTAAACCCCATATTGATGAACGATACAGTGAAAATCACATTGTGTCTCATAATAATATGAAAATGGAATCACACCTTGTAAAAGATGTCTATGATATCTTGAAATTTGCAGACGGTGCGAAGGTGATAGGAATAGACGAAGTTCAGTTTTTTCCTGATGATATCATCAACGTGTGTAAACAACTTGCTAAAAATAAAAAAAGGGTCATAGCAGCCGGACTTGATACAGATTACCGAGGAATTCCATTCGGACCAATGCCGACTTTGATGTGCGAAGCGGATTATCTGGACAAACTACGGGCTATTTGTATTCAATGCGGAAAGCCAGCATCCCATACGCAAAGGATAACCAAGGAAACCGAACAAATAATAGTAGGGGAGACCGATATTTATGAAGCCCGATGTCGAAATTGTTATGTTTTACCGGAGGAAACATCATGAATCAATTCACAGGATTTTTAGGAATTTTTGTCATCCTTTCCATTGCTTTTACTCTCTCTAACAACCATCGAAAGATAAATCTCAGGATAGTAGGTTGGGGGTTGGGAATTCAACTTTTTCTGGCTCTGCTTATTTTAAAAACACCACTAGGACCTCCAGTTTTTGGATTTTTTGATAAAGCGATCAAAAAGTTGATTGGTTTTTCCGACGCAGGTAGTGATTTCCTTTTTAAATCTTTTATAACGGATGTAGGCTATCATTCAGCTCTGGTTAATTTTGCATTTCGTGCGTTACCCACCATTATATTTTTCTCCGCTTTGATGGCGGTGATGTATCATTTCGGAATAATTCAATTTGTGGTGAAATGGATTGCCCGAATCATGCAAAAATCCATGGGGACCAGCGGATCCGAAACCCTGAGTGTTTCAGCAAATATTTTCATTGGACAAACAGAGGCGCCTCTCATGATTCGACCTTTTATTCATTCCATGACCCGCTCTGAACTCATGGCGGTAATGACTGGGGGATTTGCCACCATTGCCGGAGGTGTGATGGCAATTTATGTTACCATGCTTAGAGACATTCCCGGAATTGCAGGTCATTTACTAGCAGCATCCATTATGAGCGCTCCGGCTGCAATGGTCATTGCTAAAATTATACTTCCAGAAACTGAGGAATCAGAAACGATGGGGGAAGTTAAAATAACGATACCGAAAACAGATGATAATGCATTGGAAGCCTTATCCCGAGGGGCCACAGACGGAATGAAATTAGCTGCAAATGTAGCAGCAATGATTGTTGCTTTTATCTCTGCTATTGCATTGGTCAATTATCTTTTGGGGTTTGCAGGTCTTTCACTTGAAATGATCTTTGGATTTTTTTTCAAACCCTTAGCGTGGACAATGGGTGTTCCATGGGAAGAAGCGGGGGTCATGGGTACTCTTATGGGAGAAAAACTAATTTTTACAGAATTGATTGCTTACAGTAACCTTAGAGATTTAAGATTGGATGGGGCAATTTCAAACCGTACGGCAATTATCGCCAGCTATGCACTGTGTGGTTTTGCAAATTTTGGTTCCATTGGGATCCAGTTGGGCGGTATAGGCGGGATTGCCCCAGACCGCAGGAAAGACCTGGCAAAACTTGCTCTGAAAGCAATGATTGGAGGAGCATTAGCATCGTGGTTGACTGCGACAATTGCTGGAATACTTATTTAAATAAATACAAAAATGCGACTTATTCTTTTAGGTCCTCCAGGAGTAGGAAAAGGAACTCAAGCCGAACGGCTTAAAGAATTTTTTCATATCATCCATCTGTCTACCGGAGATATTTTGAGAGGTGAAATTGAGTCTGATTCCACTATCGGTAAAGAGGCTCAAGTTTTCATGAATGCAGGTAAGCTGGTCCCGGATAATATCCTGTTAAAAATGATGGAACATCGTCTTGCAAATGAGGATTGTTTTCCAGGTTATCTACTGGATGGGTTCCCCCGCACTATCCCACAGGCAGAAGGACTGGATCATATCTTGAATCTTATTGGTCATCAACTGAATTCTGTGATCAGTCTGACAGCTGATGAAGAAGAATTGGTCAATCGGCTAGTTCTCAGAGGTGCTCACTCCGCAAGAAGTGATGATACACCAGAGATAATCCAACGAAGACAAATAATCTATTGGGAACAAACAGCTCCACTCCTGGAATATTATCGAAAATGGAATTTAGTAAAAGAAGTAAACGGAATTGGATCCATCCCCGAAATTACAGAACGAATAATTGAGGTTTTGAAATAATCATGATGAAAACCGGACTCACCGGGGGGATGGGTGTGGGAAAAAGCTCCGCTGCTAAGGCATTTAAAAAATTAGGAGTACACATTTTTGATGCAGACAAGGAAGCTAAAAAACTTTTAAACACCTCAGTTATTATCCAAAATGATCTCATGGCTGAATTCGGATCAGACATCCTGAATAATTCCGGGAAAATAGACCGGGAAAAATTAGCCAAAGTAAGTTTTCAGGATGAATATCATCAAATGAATCTGAATTCTATAATTCATCCTCATATATTTGAAAAAATAGACAAGGCTTTTGATAAAATATCTTCCAAGAATAAGGCTTCTTTTTTCATGGTGGACGGTGCATTGATCTACGAATCCGGTCTGGACACCCACCTTGATTATATAATAGTTGTTACAGCAAAATTATCTATTCGAATGGAGAGAGCAATTAAAAAGGGGAATCTCACCCGGGAGGATATTTTAAGACGAATTGATTTGCAATGGCCCTGTGAAACAAAAGTAAGATTAGCTGATTTTGTTATTCATAACAACACCACGGAAAAAGATCTTAAAGAACAGGTGAAAGAAATTTATGACAAACTGGTCTAACGGATTGCTCTCCTCATAGCTTTGGGTTTATCCAATATTTCTTTAAGCACAATTGCTTGTTTGAGGTTTTGTCTATTCTTTAATATTGAACTTAAGTGGTGATGGGTAATTGTTGTCCCCTCCCGATCTATTTTTAATGGTACCGAAGCCTGCTTTGATTTAGCTACAAATTCAGTTTCATCGGATTTTATTGTTTCAAACTCACGGTCCTGAACTAATATTTCCTGTTCGTACTCGATAGAATCGTCTTCATCAGAAATTATAAAATCATCTGGTTCCTGTCCTAATTCTAAACCGGATCTCTCAACCATGTTTTTCATATCTCCGAACATGTCCTGTAAAAAATCCGACTGAAAGAGAGTTTGTTTTTGTTCGGAGTCTGGAACTGAGTCTTCTTGATTCAATTCACGCCGGGCAGCCTTCTGTTTCCGTTTTTTCATTAACGATGACACCAAATACAGCGCTGCAATTATAATCCAGTATCCAACGCCTTCCATTTAGTCTTTATCCCTATTCTCAGGCGCTTCGGTGGATTTCAGATCTTTTCCTCCGGATATGGATTCTCTCATATCCGTATCCGCCTGAACATTACGCATATTTACATAATCAAAAACTCCTAATTTTCCCTCACGAAAAGCTTGAGCCATAGCCAGCGGAACTTCAGCCTCAGAATTAACCACCTTGGCACGCATTTCCTGTGTTCTTGCTTTCATCTCCTGTTCTTCTGCCACAGCCATAGCCCGCCTTGTTTCTGCTCTTGCCTGAGCCACACGAAGATCGGCTTCTGCCTGATCTGCCTGTAAATGGGCACCAATATTTTTTCCCACGTCTACATCAGCAATATCAATACTTAAGATTTCGAATGCAGTACCTGCATCCAAACCTTTTTCCAATACAAATTTTGATATTGAGTCAGGATTTTCCAATACATTTTTGTAGGAAACAGACGATCCGATTGCACTGACAATCCCTTCACCAACTCTGGCAATAATCGTTTCATCAG
>CAZSIH010000113.1:0-5272 GCA_964606925.1 uncultured bacterium | reverse complement strand
GGGAAAGTTTTTAATAAAATAGTAAAACTATCTGACAATAATTTTCCGGTATCTTTATGGATTCCTGTCTTCACAGGAATGACAGCAAACTATAATTGTATTTTCCATGAAATTATTATTGCTTGAACCATTATCCACTTGTTTTGTCATTCCCACGATGGTGGGATCCAGTAAGATTTTGCAGTTCAGGTATTCATGTCTGTATATTCAACAGACAGGAATGTCTATTGTACGGATTCCTGCTCTCAGCTATTGTTAGAATTACAGAGAAACTTTCAAACCAATAGCACCTGATTTTTTAAGCTAAGCGAAATACTTGACTTACTCTCCCGTTAATAAGTAGATAAATATTTGAAATTCCCATTAATTTCCAGAATGAATTGTGGACAGAATTCAATCGTAAATTTTTCATTCTTGCTTATCTTCGCATCAAATCTTCTCAGCAAACCCATTGCTGAAACCCAGTCAAAACCAAAACAAACCTCTACAGTTGATAACAGAGGTTACATCGTAAAAACCGGTGATCCTTCCCCGGATTTCATTTTGGAATTTCCGGATGGGTCTTCCACTTCCCTTGAGCAATTAAAGGGTAATGTGGTGATGCTTCAATTTACCGCTTCATGGTGTTCCGTTTGTCGGGAAGAAATGCCTCACATCGAAAAGGATATCTGGAGACTCTACAGAAAAGCAGGATTGAAACTGATCGGAATAGACCGGGATGAACCGGCGGATATCGTAACCAGGTTCGCAAAAGAAATGAAAATTTCCTACCCCCTTGCTCTTGATTTAGGTGCGAATATATTTTATAAATTTGCTGAAGAAGAAGCAGGAGTCACCAGAAATATTATCATAAATCCGGAGGGACAAATCGTGTTTCTCACCCGCTTGTTCGATCCGGTTGAATTTAAAGAAATGATCCGGGTCATTCATATAGAGTTGGTGGAGAAAAACAATTCAGAAATTAAACGATTAGAAAATGAGATCTCTGAATTAGAAAATGACCTGAAATTTGAACTTAATTTTTCATCTGAAAAATATAAGAAAAAAAGATCGCTCTTTAAATTAAAACATGAAATGCGGAAAGTGAACCGCTTACAATCTTTCCTGAATCGCATTAAACCGAATTAAGATTTTTTCTGATTCATCATTTCTTTTGCAAGAGTTATACACCTTGATGAAAGATCGATGGAAATGGACAGTTGCCGAGAAAGAACTTCCGGTTCAGTTTTTGCAATTTCACTCACATTTTGATAATGTGTAAATAATTTTTTCACTCTATTTGATCCCATTCCATTGATGGTCAGGAATGGTGATTCCCTGATTGAAATTGATCGCTTCTGCCTTTGAAAAGTAACAGCAAACCGATGAGCTTCATCCCTAACCCTCCGTAAAAGCATAAGTCCCGGGGATGATTTGGAAATGGACTGCGGTTCTGACTGGCCGGGTAAAAAAACTTCCTCCAGCCGTTTGGCTAATCCGATAACGGGAACATACGTTATACCCAATTGCCGAAGAGCTGAGACTGCCATGGACAATTGACCTTTTCCGCCATCAATTAAAATTAAATCCGGCAGTGGGGATTTTTCTTTGAGAAGTCTTTTGTACCGCCTGATAACCACTTCCCGGATTGAAGCAAAGTCATCAATTCCTGTAATTGTTTTTATTTTATATTTCCGGTAATTCTTCTTCACCGGTTTCCCATCCTTAAAATACACCATGGAACCAACAGTATTCGTTCCACCTAAATGAGAAATATCGAATGCTTCGATTGTCCGGGGAGGAGCTTTCATTTGTAGATCATCCTGTAGCTGTTTCAATGAATTAGGAATATATTCCCTTCGTTTTTTCTTTTCAAGTATCCATTCCCCCAATAATAATTTTGCATTCTGATGCGCAACTCTCAGCTCCCTTGCTTTCTCCCCTCTTTGCGGATATTTAATTTTTAAGGTACCGTTTCTCTTTTCCTTTAACCATGAATATACTGCATTTTCATTTGTAAGTTCAAACGGCAGGGAAAGAACTTTTGGGATATTTAAAGAATCAAGATAAAACCGGGTGAGTACAGATTCCAAGGCTTCTTCCGGTGAACCGATTTGACGAAGGTAGATTTTCTCCCGGCTGAAAAACCGCCCTCCCCGCACTCGGATGATAACGACCACTCCAATTTCATCTTTATACGCTAAAGCAAAAATATCACGATCATTAAAATCCGCTGTGACCTTCCTCTGTCTGTTTTTAAATCGCCGAACTGACTCCAGTTGATCTCTGTATCGTGCTGCATCTTCAAAATTTTGTTCATCAGATGCACGGTTCATTTCCTTCAATAAATATATTTCCGTATCGCCTGTTTTCCCATGTAAAAAGGATGTGACTGTAGCGATCATTTTATCGTACTCTTTTTCCGATACCAACCCTTCACAGGGTCCTCCGCATTTTTTAATGTGGTAATCAAGACAAAGAGATACCTTTTTATCTCGTATTGTTTTCTTATCCAGTTTGAATGTGCAGCTCCGAATTTGATACACATGGTGAATCATTTTTAACACAGTCCGCAAATGATTTACATCGGTATAGGGCCCAAAATAACGTGAACCGTCCTTTACAATTTTTCGTGTGAGAAATACCTGCGGAAAAGGTTCATTAGTGATTCGAATAAACGGAAAGGATTTTCCGTCTTTCAGATCCACATTATATTTTGGCTGATGCTGTTTTATGAGGTTTGCTTCGGTAAAAATCGCTTCCACTTCATTGGAGGTAATGAGCCATTCGATGTCATCGATCCGTTTTACCATAGATTGATTTTTAGGAGTCTGATATTTGTTTTTTTGAAAATAAGATCGTACACGGTTTTTGAGATTTTTTGCTTTACCTATATATAATATCGTTCCCTTTTTATCTTTGAAAAAATAAACCCCCGGATCAGTAGGTATGTTATTGGTTTTTAACGCTTTATTCAATTTTAGAAAAATAAATCAATTTTTTTTAAAAAATAATATTAAATCAGACTCATCTTGATTAATCGCAACTATGTAAAATTACTTTTCTCTTTAATATTTTTTCCCATACTTAAAATAAATACAAAATTTATTGTCATTCTGATAACGAATGAAGTGAGGAGGAAAAATCTCAAATATTTATTGATCATTTAATGCTTGAGATTCTTCACTATGTTCAGAATGAAAATTGTTTTGTTTACTATGTAGGTATTAATGTGATGAGCTTGTTTTTTATTCATTCAAATATTTGTTTTTCCTCACCGGAATTCCTAAGATTCCTGAGCCAATTCCACCAGAACTCCTCCCGTGTCTTTAGGATGAATAAATGTCACTAAAAATCCTTCCGCTCCTTTTTTCGGTGTCGGGTAAATGACAGGGATTCCCTTTTTTTTTAATTCTGCAATAGCGGAATAAACATCATCCACTTTCAGGCAAATATGGTGGATTCCTTCTCCCTTTTTATCAAGAAATTTCTGAATGGCAGAATCTGGTCTTACAGATTCCAATAACTCGATTTTTCCACTACCTGTATCATAGATTCCGGTTTCCACACCCTCTGCTGATACCTTTTCTCTTCCCATTGAACGTATTCCCAACACCTGTTCCCAAAACGGAGCATTGGTATCAATTTTATTTACTGCAATTCCGATATGTTCAATCCCAAGTATTTTCATGTTAAACCTGCTTTTTTCCCAATTGAATTTAAGGTCAATCCTAAACCGGTTCCATCAGGTAGAACCGGAATTCCATTTTGAATTTTCACCCCGTCATAAGGATCATTATTTATCAGTAGATTTCCATCCAGATCCAGAAAATCTGTATGAGAAGCAAACTGGCTCATTGCTGTAATTCCCATGGATGATTCAACCATACATCCCAGCATCACCTTCAATCCAGATTCATTAGCAGACCCGATCATTTTAGCGACTTCATCACATCCACCACATTTCATAAGTTTGATGTTTATTCCGTGAAATGAATCCGCTAATTTTGGAATGTCATCCGCATTGATACAATTCTCGTCAGCAATGAGCGGTATGGGCGATACCTGTTTTAAGTCTTTCATCAAATGGAGTTCGTCCGCTTTCAGAGGTTGTTCGATCAATTCCACATTTTGGTCTGCCAGCCAGTTGCACATGGACTTCGCTTCTTCCAAAGTCCATCCTTCATTAGCATCCACCCGGATGAGCTTATCTGTCTTTCGTCTAATTTTCTCAATAATTTCCTTATCATTTCCGGACCCTAATTTGATTTTTAATATCAGATAATCATCGGCTTCTTCAATTTTTTTATACAATAATTTAAGATCACCGATTGCAATTGTAAATGAAGTGGGATTAGTTATGTTCTTTTTAAAACCAAGCATTTCATGAATGGATTGATTCCTCTGTTTTCCAAGGAAATCAAACATCGCCATGCTGAATGCAGTATCAAGTGCTTTGATTCCGTTTGTGAATAGTTTGATATAATTTTCAAATTTCTGGGATTGTTCAAAAACAGGGAGTGTGGTGGGAATGGTTGAAAGTATGTCCATACAATCCGAATAAGTTTCTTTATACCGGTTTGATGGCGCTGCTTCTCCCCTGCCGATAATACCATCTCTCTCAAGGTAAATGTAAATAATATCGTAGAATTCGTGAGTACTGCGTGAAATTCCAAAAGGATGAGTACATTCAATACGATAGGGTGTAAATGTTAATTTCATTTTCTCAATTCAGAACTGTGTCAAAAGCATAAATTGAGAGAATCGCATATCCGGGGATCAGTGTTTATTCACGGAATTTAGGGGGACGTTTTTCCACAAATGCGGTAAGACCTTCATTTGACTCGTTTGTTTCAAACAAATTACTGAATGATTCCACTTCAAAGGAAAGACCTTCGGTTATCGTTTTTCCCGCAGATGCATTGATACATCTTAAAGCTTCTGTGACTGCATGAGGACCGTTTTTCAAAATCTGGTTTGCAATACCCTTAACAGCTGTTAATAATTCAAGTTGTGGAACGACTTTATTTACCAATCCAATCCTGAATGCCTCCTGAGCATTAATAGTGCGTCCTCCGATAATAAGTTCTGTCGCCAATCCTTTTCCCACAATTCGTGGCAGTCTCTGGGTTCCTCCCCATCCGGGAATTAATCCTAATTTTACCTCAGGTAGTCCAAAAATAGCATTCTCACTTGCAATTCGCAAATGACATGCGGTACTCAATTCACATCCTCCACCCAGTGCATATCCATTCACCGCCGCAATGACAGGTTTGGAAGAATTTTCAATTTT
>CAZSIH010000112.1:0-5426 GCA_964606925.1 uncultured bacterium | reverse complement strand
TATTTGAAATTTCCGTATTAAATTCCTTATTCATTAATTTTCCATTTCTAAAATTAAAATAAATAGAGGTTACATATTAATGTGTTTTTAATTGTAAGATAAAATAATTTTAAGGGTCTGAAAATATGTCAATCGTCCATTTTTATCACAGAGGATGAATTAGAATACGCTCAATTGAGGGATAATTGGAATTAATTAGGAAATGAAAAAAGGAAAACACAAATACTTATTTATAATTATTATGGTTGGGTTTTCTGCATTCACTTCATCAACAAATAATTTAAAAAAAGTAGAATCAACAGAAGATATGAATATTAAAAGTGAAAAAGCAACTTTTGGCGGAGGATGTTTCTGGTGTCTCGAAGCTGTCTTTAACCGTGTGGATGGGGTGATGAAAGTTGAATCCGGATATGCAGGAGGAACAACAAATAATCCAACCTATCAGGAAATATGTACCGGAGAAACGGGACATGCAGAAGTAATCCAGATTGAATTTCGACCCGGTCTAACATCTTATGAGGAACTTCTTGATATTTTCTGGGTGGTGCATGACCCTACAACATTAAACAGGCAAGGAGCAGATGTGGGTACTCAGTATCGGTCCATTATTTTAACTCATGATGAGGATCAGGAGGTCATTGCTAATTCGTCAAAAAAATTGTTGGAGAATAAAGGTATATATAAAAATTCCATTGTCACAGAAATTCTTACCATGAAGGAATATTTTCCTGCAGAGAAATACCATCAGGATTATTTTAGAGATAATAAATCAGCAGGATACTGTAGGCTTGTTATTAGTCCGAAAATTAAGAAACTTCAGGAAAAAGAAATTATAGGAAAAAAAATCGGAGATTAAGTTTCACTTTTTTTATAATATTTTCTGAAGGGAAGTGATAACAACCAAAAATGGAGTAATCCCGCTAATTCGAATCCAATAAGATGGTAAGGAGCATCACCGACTACAAAGGGATTCTCAACTTCCGGTGGGGCATTTATATACATGTAGTTTGAACCGAGAAAATAATTTATTATACCAACAACCGGGATAAAAAGTTGAGACCACAAAAATATTCTCAACCAAGATCCCTGAGATGGTTTCATTCCAAAAATGAGTGTGCAGTAAAGTGCAGCGAAAATAATCCCTCCATGACCGATATAGTAATCGAGAAACAACCATCCCTGAGTTCCGATGGTAAATTCAGGAGTCACGATTGAAATATATCCACCGGGGATTCCCCAGAAAAACAGCAATTCATATAATTTCTGGTTCCGTGTAATTAAAACAACTCCTGATAAAATAGCAGATACTCCGCATAAGTG
This sequence comes from uncultured bacterium, assembly GCA_964606925.1. Taxonomy (GTDB): domain Bacteria; phylum Fidelibacterota; class Marinisomatia; order Marinisomatales; family AB-629-J13; genus AB-629-J13. The sequence continues at coordinate 4,106 of CAZSIH010000112.1, read as the reverse complement.
AAGTGGAAGGCTGGATTCCAACGTCCATAGGTCAAGATGGACCTGATAATAATGAATCCAGATATTTCTCAAGATAAGGAACGCACCGCAAATCTGTCCAAATCTCAATTGAACATCAGGTTGAAGTTTTTTCCCCAGAAATAAAATAAGAAAAATTATGGTGGCTGAGGAAAGGTTTGTAATCCACCACAACCTGCCAAAAATATCTATAAATTCATGCTGAATCATCTGTTCAATTTGAGAATCATATAAAAATAATGGTGAATATTTACACTAAAAAAATAATTCAGACCTAATGTAGTTTTGAACGTGATTCCTTTTGTAGTTTTTATAATAATTTTAAACTTAATTAATGGATATACAAAAATGGATGTGAAAAAAATAGGGATTATATCGGCTCTTTTCTTAGGTATTTTGGTTGGTCAGGATCCCTCTGTCGAAAACTCTGATAAGAAAGAGGGAACCAAAGCGACTACACAAGATGGAAAAAAAATCCTGATTTATGAAGATGGAACTTGGGAAATTGCGCCCAAGGAAATATTTAATATTCCGGTGGGTGATTCTTATTTTATTGGATCGAAAGATGCAAAAGTGACCGTCATGGAATGGATGGATTATCAGTGACCATACTGTGCACGATTCACCAGTTCGGTGGACAAACTGATGACCTTGTACCCAAATGATGTGAAGGTCGTTTTTAAGAATTTTCCCTTAAGGTCCCACAAACAGGCAAATAAAGCCGCACTTTATGCTCTGGCGGCAGGCAGACAGGGAAAGTATAAAGAAATGCATAATCAAATTATGGATAGATATAGAGAATTAAAAAACAATGAGGATCTTCCACTTCAACTGGCTGATGAAATGGGATTGGATATTCAGCTTCTCAGAGATGATATAAATGATCCTGCTCTTCAACAGCAGATCTATAGGGAGACGAATGAATTAAGATCCACAGGATTGCGTTTGGCTGTTCCAAAAGTGCTAATTAATGGAGAAGAATTTGACCGGAAAAAACCTATTGAAGATTTAGTAAAAGAATTGATTGACGAAGCGGGGTAAATACTTCAAAAGCATTTAATTTGAAAACCGGACAGGTGATATCCTGCCCGGTTTTCTTTTTTCCTTATTTTACAGTTATCACTTGAGAGACGGCTGGAACTTCCGCTGTTTGATTTTTTCTGAAATCATTTTTTGAATTCAGTGTTGAATCAGCCAGTAAGGACTCGTCACTCACTTCTTCTGCCAGGTTGGTTGTGTATTCGTTTCCATTCCAAAAAAACGTATTTCCCTTGCCTAATACAGCTCTTGCAGCCGCAAAAGCATCATCAAAAGAGTTTGGTTCATTGGGTGATTCAGTTTCATCCATCCATTTTTCATCAACCGGTAATTCCTCTAAAGGTGAATCATTGGTTAATACCGTTTCAACTGATTCCAGGAATGGATCCTGAGAGACGTAATCCTTTGTCTTTTTCTCAGGAAGTGTTTGATAGATCAATGCTCCGATGAACACCAGGAAAAGTCCTAAGGTGACAATGGAGGTGATCCTGTCTTTTTTTTTCTGCATGGTAATCTCCTTTCTATTTAACCATATTTTGTCACTTTTACATTCGATTGGGGACAGATGTTCCTGATGTTTTTAATTATTAAGAGGGATTAAGAAAAAGCGGCTCAAAAACAAAGATAGTGAGAAAGGAGATTACCATGAATTGAGCCGCCGTTTAAAATTAATACAATTTTAGTCAATTTGTCCACTTAAAATATATAATTGGTTTCCGGAATTTTTTTGAGAGACATGAAGGGTATTATTATTCCAGCAGACATTATTGTTATCAAACGAATTATTATTAATTGTGAGTTCCCTGTCTTATTGAGTAGCGAAGCGTTATCGAAATGCGACAGGATATATCACAATAAGGAAAACCTATTGAATGAAAATATTTTGGCAAATCCAGTCACCTGCCTACACTCCTTTACGGATAGGAAGGTCTTCGATAACGCTACACTTCCCCGATGGATCGGGGCAAGCCGTTTCGCTACTCAGACTGACTCTGTGTGTTTCATTGATAGATGGAAGCTCAATGCTTAACATTATGATGTCAGACGGTTTAATAGCTATACAGACAGTTTCTTTTTTTTGAAACGATAAATGAATAACAGGAGTATACCGGCAACATTGGGGATCCAGACTTCAGGAGTATTCCAGGGTATTCCATCAATAAAATAATTAGTGACCGGCCAAAATATTTGTGTGGGAAAATACTCCTCAGTGTGGAAAGGAAAATCGAGGACAATATGAAAAGGCCAGGCAAGCATGGCAAAGGCAATGTCCTTTCGATAGATTAATACAATACCAATTGCGACAAATGCGGAAATAAAACTGTGAGAGATATTATAATTTACAAAAACCCAAGGTGGAATGGTTTCAAGTGGGGGAGGTCCTGAATAAAATTCCCCAGAAAAAATTCTTTGAATAAATAAAATTCCAAATGAAAACAAGTCTGGTAACGCCCCAAAAAATAATGCAATCCATGGAAATCCACGATAACCGAACAAACCCTTTCCCCAGAGTGCATGGCTGAGAGTATCCAATTAAGATTGCAATTCGATTAAATCTTTATAAAAATCCAACGATTTTGGATTAGATAGGGCATCCCGGTTGGTTACATCTTCACCACAAATAATTTTTCTTACTGCAATCTCTACCTTTTTCCCACTGATGGTGTAAGGAATATCTATCGTTTTAATGATTTTTGCAGGGACATGCCGTGGGGAACAATTTTTCCGTATTGCATCTGAAATTGATTCTGCTAATTTTTCTGAAAATGATTCTCCTTTCGAAAGTAGTATAAAAAGAATGATTCGTTCATCACCTTCCCAATTCTGTCCCACAACCAGGCTGTCAGCTATTTCAGAAAAACCTTCCACTATTCTGTATATTTCCGCTGTGCCGATACGGACACCACCGGGATTAAGGGTTGCATCGCTTCTGCCAAAGATCTTGACACCACCGTGGTCATTAATGGTTATGTAATCTCCATGACTCCAGATCCCAAGATAAACATCGAAATAAGCATCATAATATTTTTGACCGTTCGGATCATTCCAGAAATAAACAGGCATGGATGGAAATGCTTTGGTGCAAACGAGTTCACCTTTTTGGTTAATGAGTGAATTACCATTTTCATCAAAGGAGTCCACCGCCATACCCAGTCCCCGGCATTGGAGTTCCCCACGGTAAACCGGTAGGATAGGATTGCCCAGTGCAAAACAGGAAATAATATCCGTTCCTCCGGAGATAGAAGAAAGCTGCACATCATTCTTAACATTACGGTAAATATAATCAAAATTTTCTTCCACAAGCGGTGAACCGGTGGATAAAATAACTTTGAGTTTAGAGAGATTAAATTGTTTATGGGGTATTATACCTGCATTCTCACTTGCAGCTATAAACTTTGCACTGGTTCCGAAGATAGTTATACCCAGTTCCTCCGCCATTTTCCACATTGAATCTGAATTCGGGTAGAGCGGTGAACCATCGTACAGGACGACAGTTGCACCCACTGCAAGGGATGAAACAAGCCAGTTCAACATCATCCATCCGGTGGTGGTGAAATAAAATATTGTATCCATTCTGGTCAAATCAGTATGCAGGCGTAGTTCCTTTAAATGCTGAATCAGTGTACCTCCGGCGGAATGAACAATGGATTTGGGAAGACCAGTCGTACCTGAAGAATACATGATGTATAGAGGATGATCGAAGGGTAACTGATTAAATTCAATAGTGTCAACCTTTTTACCGGAAATAAAGTCATCATACAAAACGGCATTTGGTATAGATGCAATATCGGGACATTCCATGGTGTAGGGAATGATTACCACTCTTTCAAGAGAAGGTAATTGCTTTACTATCCCCTTCAGTTTTCTCAGGGAATCAAACCGTTTTCCATTATAAAAATATCCGTCTGCGGCAAAGAGTACCTTCGGTTCAATTTGAGAAAACCTATCAAGAACTCCCTTGATTCCAAAATCAGGAGATGAGGAACTCCACACGGCGCCAATGGATGCTGTCGCCAACATGGCAATAACAGCTTCAGGAATATTGGGAA
>CAZSIH010000111.1:0-5430 GCA_964606925.1 uncultured bacterium | reverse complement strand
ATTTGGGTTATGCTGTGGGGAGTGATGGTCGAGTGATTACCACCTTTGACGGTGGTGATAAATGGGATTCAATTTATAGCGGAGTTGGGGGAAAATTATGGTCTGTAACAATGGTTAATTCTGAGAAAGGAATGATTGTTGGAGAAAATATTTTAATACGAAGTTCCCAAAGAGGAAATTCAGGAGCATTTTTCGATTTTATTTTAAATGATATTTTCAATGAATAAAAAGTTTTTCAGTATCCAACTTAGAATCCTGTTATTGATTGCGATTAATTATGCTCAGACGAATACCGGAAGAATCTCCGGAATCATAACTGAAATTGATACGAATGATAGATTACCGGGTGTGAACGTTTTATTAAAAGGGACATACTATGGGACGTCATCGGATAATATGGGTGAATACATTATTGAAAATATTCGTTCCGGAAATTACGATGTTGAGGTTTCGATGATCGGTTACAAAGTTTTAATACAAACAGGAGTTAAAGTTGAAAAGGGAAAGGGAACACAATTGAATTTTCAACTTGTAAAAACTGTTCTTGCTTATGGAGAAGAAGTTCTTGTAATTGGAAATAAACCTCTCTTTGATGTGGATGAAACAGCATCGGTTTCCCGGATAACCAGTGATGAGATTGAAAACCGGATTGCATCAGGAGTCGAAGATATTTTAGCTGATCAGATCGGTGTGACGAAACAAGATAACGAGATTCACATTCGAGGTGGACGTATAGATGAGACTCTTTTTATTGTAGATGGGATGTCTGTAAAAGATCCATTATCAGGATATTCGGGGAATCTTTACATTAACGCAGAGGCGATAGAAGAATTAGAGATCATAACAGGTGGATACAATGCAGAATACGGACAGGCAATGTCGGGTGTCGTCAATGTGAGTTTAAAAAGCGGATCCGATAAATATGAAGGTGCAGTGAAGTATATCAGCGATCACTGGGGAGTTTTGAACAATGAATCAGCAGTCAGTTATTCAGATCGAATCGAATTTAATTTGGGTGGCCCTGAATTGGTTTTACCAAGAATCCTCCCGTTATTTGGAATTCGTTCTTTTGGAAAATTTTCATTTTATTTATCCGGATTTGGCAATGTGTTTGACAGTCATCTTCCAGTCGCAAATGAATTGTTTCCTCATCGCAATTGGGATTATTCCTTATTGGAGGATTCTTCTGAGGAAAACTTTTTAAAAAAATTAGCCGGTCGTGGAAATAACGATTGGCATTTTATGTACAAATTACTTTGGGAATTAACCCCTCAGAAAAAATTATCCATATCTTATGACGGATCATTAAATATAAACCAGGGATTTTTCATGCCGAGGGCGTTTTCATCAACATATTTTCCATACAGATACCAAAATATATTGGATCATTACAATACGATTACCCGGGAATCAAGATTGTTAAACATCCATTGGACCCATTCCCTTGGGAAACGGTCATTTTATACCCTAACTCTTGGACGATTTATTACAATGGAACACAGTGCAGTCCAAGATATGAACTGGACTGATTATGAAGAACGATTGGACTTAGAACCCATCAATTATATTTTAACCGATAAAGATGGAAATGTAAGAATTACGTACGGTGATGAATTCTACGATGCGGGTTTTGCTCCAGAATGGTATGACATGTACAGCGACAATCTTCGCTTTGATTTGGATTGGACATACCATTTACCCTCGGGACATAAGCTTAAATCCGGAATTGAGAATACTTGGACAGAAATTCAAGTTCTTGATATTGATGAACCCTGGGCTGGATCAACCGGACTCGGTGCGAATTATGATTCCTATCAGGCTTTCACTCAATTCGGAGCGTTTTACATTCAAGACCGGATCATTTTTGAGGGAATGACCATCAATTTGGGGATGAGATATGATTACTGGTTTCCGGGGAAATATGTGGAAAACGCAATAGAAGATACAAATTCTATAATCATAACTGACGAAGCCAGAAATAAATTCAATCAGGAAACATTTTCATTGTTTGGGTCCAGAGGAAAGGGAAGGTTAAGTCCACGATTTGGTATTTCTCATCCGGTGACGGATAATGATGTTCTCTATTTTTATTACGGTCATTTTTCACAGTTGCCAACGTTTCAATATGTTTATGCGAAACTTAATTCCACAGCTCAATCAACCTATCAAATATTTGGAAATCCTAATTTAAACTCAAAGACCACGGTTCAGTATGAATTGGGAATTAAACACAGGTTTAATCCGGATCAGGTGATGGAGGTAAAAGCATATTGGAAAGATATGTTTGATTATGAAACTTCACAATCAGTCATCCCTTCAAATCCGAGATATTCCCATTTATCCTTCAATATGTATTTTAATGCTGATTATGCCCGGGCAAGAGGAATTGAGGCAATTATCAAAAGCCGTTTGTATAAAAATTGGTATATTGATCTAAATGCTAATTATTCTATCGTAACCGGAAAAAGTTCAACGCCCTATGATAATCTATTGGTAGATGCCGGTGAATTAAGAGAAAAACCGCTTAATGAAAATTTTATGGTGTGGGACAGACCTTTTCAGTTTTTTACAAATATGTATTATCGCCATCCGACCGGATGGGGCGGTTCATTGAGAGTAGAATTTTCTTCAGGGAGAAGATATACTCGTTCCATTCCCGGGACGAATGATAACCCTGAGGGGTTAATCTATGTGGGAGATACACCATATTTTATTGGAACCCGAGAAGACGATAAACCCTATTATTATTTAAGTGAATACTATCCCAAACTATTAAAATTAATTGGAATTAACACAGTTTCAGGATCAAGTACCGTTGATTTAAAAATTTATAAGTCAATCAAAATTCAAAATGTAACCTGCAAATTCTTCATTGAGACAGAGAACTTGTTAAATGAAGTAATTCCCCGGAGAGTAAATCCATTTACGGGACAAGGTTATAATCCCGGAGAAATAATTCCTTATTATTTAATTGAGAATCCTGATCCAAATCAGGATCCGTCCCGGAACGAAACTCCTCGTAAGACAGTTTTTGGAATTCAGGTTCTATTTTGAAATTCAACAAAATACTGATGTTATTCATGTTCTGGTCTTATTTAACAGGACAAAATTTGTTTCCCATTCTTGGTGGACAACGTGCAGGGACATCGGTCTTTTCATTTTTGAAGATCGGGGTCAGCGCAAGGGCTGAAGGGATGGGAGAAGCTGTAGTTGCCCTTCATCAAAATGCTGCCTCCATTTATTATAATCCCGCTACTTTGGCTCAATTCAATCAGACAGAAATTTCTACATCTCGGATTCAATGGCCGGCAGAAATTCAGTATGATTTTATTTCAATTGTTGCTCCACTAAACTCTCGTCATTTTTTAGGATTAACTGCAGGTATTCTTCATATGAAGCCAATGATGGAGACCACAGAATATAACCCCCATGGAACAGGAACATATTTTGTTTTTCAGGATAGGTTCATCGGGTTGACGTATGGATCGAAAATGACAGACAGATTCAGCTTTGGCATCACGATAAAACATGTAGCTGAAAATTTAGCAGGTCATAACATGTCATCAACTATGATTGATATGGGAACTTATTATTGGACCGGATTTCAATCTTTGAGATTTTCAGCTTCTTTATCTCATTTTGGACCCCAGGTACGACCTGAAGGTACATTCACAAAACGTATTCTTGATACGGACACGGGAGAAGAAATTGAAATTGAATCTGAATTTGAGTTGTTTTCCCCTCCGACTATTTTCAGAGTGGGTGCTGCAATGGAAATTTACGAATTTAATGACAAGGAGTTAACGGCTTCAATTCAGTTAAATCACCCTGTGGACAATGCAGAAAATATATCGTTCGGATTGGAATATACACTGTTCAATTCACTGTTCTTCCGTGGTGGATATAAATTGAACAAGGACGAAGTGGATTATTCATTCGGATTGGGAGTAAGTAGAAAATTGAGCAATTATATTTTGGCAGCAGATTATGCTTATACTCATTTTCAGAATTTATCCCCGCCTAACAGATTTTCATTGAGTTTGTCATTTTGATTGTAATGATTCAATATTTATCAAAAAATCGCCTCCAAAAATTTAGTATTCTGATTTGTTCGGGGTTATGTTTTTGGATGTTAAATGGTTGTCTAAATAAGATGACCCTTCCGGAGGATATAAAATCCGACGGTCCATTTTCAGCAGGAGATACAACTTATTTGCAGGTAAATCCTATTTGGGGATCGGAAATCGGACTGCAATCACCACTTGAAATTTCCATTTCACAAGATGGGTTGATATTTATTGCCGATTCTTCCGCACAAACCATTTTAGTCTTGAATCAAAGTGGAAATATTCAAAATGAATTTGAATCACTTAAAAATTTATCTGTAAACGAAACACCTGTTGCTCCAATTGATGTGGATATAGACAGTCGAATGAATATTTTATTTATTGATGGAAGTAATCGAATCTATAGATGGAACCAATTATGGAATTTATTGGGAATTGAGTCCTTTGCATCCGGAGGAACATTTTTAACTGAAACTGATGAAGATAGTTTTATTTTTTCTCATGATGAGTTATGGGCGACTGCAGTAAATAACCCTGATTGGGAATTAACAGATGTGACGTGGTCTGATGACAATTCAATCATTGATTCTCTACTTGCAATACACACTATCTTTGATGGACAATCCGCTGACACAACCGGCGATATTTGGTATTCCAGCACATTATCCTCATTTTCCGGACTAACTACTTTAATGGATGAATCCATGCAAGTTTATGTGACGGATTACACTCACAATCGCATTTTGGCATTGGAACTGGAACGGTCCCATTTGCTAAAATTATCCTCCGGTGAAGAAATATGGTCTCATGATTTGGTGTTCGGTCATACGGTTTCTGAATACGGAACAGGTGCCGGAACCGTGAACAATCCTGAAAGCATTGATACAGATCAATATGGAAATATTTATTACGCACAAATAGGAGATTTCTTTCATATTCATAAAATTCGACCCATTTTAAGTGGAACCTATCCTGTATATCCCTCGGTATTTCAACAGGGGATAAATAATATTATGGACCTATATCGTTTTGAAGATCCCATGGATGTTGCAGTTGACAAAAATCAATTTATTTATGTAGCCAATACTCGAGAACAGGAAATACAGGTTTTCAATAATGAAGGTCAATATTTTAAAAAAGCCGGAGTAAAATTTGTCACGGTAGATACGTCTATTTGGATGATCAACGGATTGGATTCTACTTTGAAGGACACATTTATAGTCTTGGAAAGTAAAGAATATTTAGATTTTCCCGTTGCACTTGCTGTCGATTCAAAAGGTGTCATTTATGTGTGTGACCCGCATTCAAGTTCTATCATCCGATTTCGATTATCCAATCAATTGGATGAAAATTTAAATCCCGT
>CAZSIH010000110.1:470-5549 GCA_964606925.1 uncultured bacterium | reverse complement strand
ATATCACCCTGACTAGAAACAAAATCAGGATAACTGACCTCTATTAAAGCAGCATTAATTGGTGTAGCTAACTTAGTTGTATAAATTCCATTTATCTTTTCGGAAATTTGTGTTGCGGTAGTATAATCCGGTGTATTTAACAATAATCTCAAAGGCTGATTCACTGTCATCGACTGATTGATTATTTCTTTTGTCAATTGAGCTCCACCGGGAATTCTGCCAACCTGCGCATGATTTTTTCTGAGCCGTTCACCAGCCTCAGTTTCAATATTATATCCGCCCACAGAAACGGGACCCTGGGCCATCCCCCATTTATTCCCGTCACTGCTTATGAGTGGAGTCATAAGTAAAACTCCACCTTCTAAACTGGTTGCATCACCCAAAGAGGATACCACAACATCAAAAGAAGTTCCAATTCTGCCATAAGTTGGAGTTTTGCCAGTAACCATCACTGCAGCAACATTGCGGGTTCTTAATTCTTTTTTAGGAACTGTAACACCAAATCGCTCGAGCATATTGCTGATTGTCTGTACAGTAAATACAGCTCCCCGCATCCCGGTAGAACGATCTCCTGTCCCTCCTAATCCTATTACCAATCCATAACCAATTAAGGATTCACTGCCTTCATTCTCAATTTGGATGATATCCTTTAATCTTACCTCACCTCTCATGAATGAGATCATAATGAGAAAAATAATATATTTATTTATGTTATTCATTAAAATGCGATGGGTCCAACAAATGCTAATCCTAATAATCCTAATCCTACTCCCCATGTCAACCATTTTTGAACTTTATTTGGATTTACTATATTTTCTAACGTTCCACCCTTACTGTAAATAATATTCGCATTGGCTATATTATAGGAAAAAATGGTATTATTTGTAGAGATGTCCCTTTCCCTAACAAATCCATCTAATTTGATGGTATTCATTTCACCGTTGACTTCCAATATTCTTTTTCCTTCGATGTAAAACATGCCGTTTTCATTTTCTTCAATAATAGTAGCAGAAATCCGTCCTGTCAACTGATCTTTTTGCTCCGTCCCTTCGGATCCATCTAATGTATTGGATATTTTACTTGAAGCTCCAAATAGAGGAAGGTAGTCAGTTAATGATCCTGCAATACTTCCATCCATTGACATATCCGTTGCACTGGAGCTGTTCACCTTTGATTCTCTTAAGGCGTTAGAAGATTCAATAATATGAACCGTTATTAAATCTCCCACTTTATGAGCTTTGATATCCGAATATATGGATGTAGTGGAAAAACCTTCCATTTGACCTAATAAAAATGAATTCATAACAACAAATAAAATCCCTCTCAATAATAGATTCATCATTTGATTTACCATCTTTAATTCAATTCCACTCTAACCAGGTTGGTACCTACAATCTCACCAAATACTTTTTTTCCGGTTCTGTCCAGAATTACTTCTGCTGTCCGACCTAAGTATCCGTCTTTTTTCACAACTCCCTTTGTTTCTACAGTCACATTTCCAGAAATCAACTCCACGCCCACTATATCACCTTTATAAATATCGGGACGATTTTTTATCATGGAATCCGTAAGTGCTTTTCCCTTTTTGATTACTTGGATCGACATGGTACCTTCTATTTCCCTAATATCCTGAACATAACGGTCGAAATCACGATTTAATAACCAATTCTGCTGTGTAAACATATTTGGTATTAATTTCTCCTTTCTTGAGATAGTATGATTAGCAACAAAAACCGGAATGTAAGCTGAAACATCGAGTGTTACTGGAGATGATTCTCCAGTGTTGTCTTCTTCAATCCAAATGGTTTGATGTCCTAATTTTATCTTTTTCTCATGAATAACAGAATATTGTTTATTCAAATCAATTACCGGTACATGAATGAATTTCAATTTGATATCTTTGGATTTAACCCCAAATTGCTCAGCATAATAATTTTTAACTGTTGGTGATAATGAATATCCTCCATTCAAGTTTTGTGACCAGACAAAACAATTCAAAACAAATATAAATCCAATAAACTTTTTAATTTGTGACATTTTACCGCTTAAGATTATTGGTCATCTGTAAGAGTTCATCTGCTGTTTTTACTGCTTTCGAGTTAATTTCATATGACCTCTGAGCGACTATCAGATTAACCATTTCCTCAACGACATCCACATTTGATTTTTCCAAATATCCCTGGACACATACACCAAATCCTTCATCTCCTGGTGATCCATAGGATGGTTCGCCGGATGCTTCCGTTTGTTCAAATAAATTTCCACCAATTGCTTTTAATCCTGCTGGATTCATAAAATTCGCCAACTCAAATTGTCCCATTTCTTCCGGTTCTACCTGACCGTCAATTAAAACAGATAACACGCCATCCTGACTTATTTTTATACTGGTCACACCTTCAGGAAGAGATGTTTCGGGGTAAACCCGCAACCCTGCCGCAGTGACGATATTTCCCTGGGAATTGATACGGAATGCTCCATCACGGGAATAAACATAAGATCCATCAGGTTGTGTAATCTGGAAAAAACCTTTACCGTTTATAGCCATATCAAGAGAATTTCCTGTTTCAGTGATATTTCCCTGTGAAAAGGACTTGTAAGTGGAAATGGGTTTATTCCCTAAACCAACCTGAATTTCTCCCGGTTTTTCCAATCCATCCTGACTGCTTGCATCCCCGGATTCAATATTATCATAGAGAAGGTCCTGAAATTCAACGGTACTTTTCTTATATCCTGTTGTATTTACATTTGCCAGATTATGGGCAATGGTATCTACATTTAATTGTTGTGCTGTCATACCCAATGCAGCAGTTCTTAATGATCTTAACATATTCTAATTCTCCTTTTAATTTGGATTATCTGTAACGACCAATATCATTTGCAGCTTTCCCCAAGGCTTCGTCCAAAGTCCTGACGGCTTTCTGTGTACTTTCAAAATTTCTATGTAAACTTATCAATTCAACCATTTCATTTACCGAATTCACATTGGAACCTTCTAAATGTCTTTGCAACACCATATACATTTCCGGTTCATGCGGTTTTAGGTTATTTATCGGTGAGAATAGATTGACCCCTTCTTTTATTAGTTGAGAATAATCTTCAAAATCAACAATTTTTAACATATCAATATATTCGTCATTCACAAAAACCTCACCCAATTTACTGATGGAGAATGCACCGGTTTTTGCCCCATCCAATGACACATTAATCATTCCACCTTGTCCCATGACTTTAAATCCTTCGGCAGTAGATAAAATTCCCTCACTATTAACTGTAAAATGACCATCCCTCGTATAATACTCTTTTCCATTATTTTCTATGACGAAAAATCCCCTCCCGGAGAATGCAATGTCTAACGGATTCCCTGTTTCTTTCATGGTTCCTTGAGTAAATTCCGTCAGAATATTTTTATTGTCATAATTGGTGTTGAATTCGTCCATTAAATCCATGAACATGATATCCCGCTTATAACCAGTCGTATTAATATTTGCCATGTTATTTGAGACTAAATCATTTTTAAATGTCTGTGCTACCATGGCGTGTTTGAGTCTTTCCAGATTAATTTTCATGATTATTTTTCGATGTCAATTAAAAAAAGACAATTGCAATGCCAAACAAAATATATTTTATGTAGTTAGTTAACTATATCATATATTTTCTAATATTATTTATTTTAACTCATATTATTTTTAATAGAATAGTTCCATTTTATCCTTATGGATAGGAAGATTAGGAACTGTTAAAGGAAGAATTTTCCTTTTCAAGATTTTTGGTAATTATCACTTTTGCTCTGGATTCTCACCTAAATCGGGAAAGACAGAAATGGTGATGTTAAAGTAAGTCAAGCATCTTGCTTGACACAGACAGTCAGGGATGAATGTCTATTCAAATCCGATTAAATTATTTTAAAGGATTATCTTCGACCCTGCTTAGAATTTTCTCCATTCTCTTTGATTCCGTAACCAGTGCATGGAGTGTTTCCTTAATACGTTTCGGAGAAAGAGTGTGAATTGATAATTCAAGGATTTCCGCCAATCCGAGAATTGAAGACAGGGGCTTTTTAATTTCATTTTTTATTTTTAATACAACCTCACCGATTGCTGCGGAATCCTTCAGTTCGGTCAGTACTTTATCCCGTTTGTTTAATTCTAATTTCAGATTTATTAAATTTCCCTCTAATTCAGTCAGTTCTTTTCGTAATAAAAGGTGTTCAAAAATCAATGAAATTTCTCCCGCAATGATTTTAAATAATTTTATGTCATCCTTCGAATATTTCCCTTTTTCTGAATGTCCTAAATTTAATACACCAATAAGTCGTTTTCCGACCCACAACGGCAGGGATGCAAACGATTTAAACTGTGTTTCTCTTTGAATTTGAATATTAGGTAAACCGGAAACAATGATCGGTTTTTTCTGTTTAATAACCCAGCCCGAAAGACCAGCTCCCCCTCCAAATTCAAATTCTGAAATTAAATCTACAACATCATGACCAATCTGAAATTCTTGTTTCAATGATTTTTTTTTCTCATCATAAACATATAAGGTAGCGGATTGATAAGAAATTATTTTACCTACTAATTTACATACTTCAGAATATATTTTTTCAGACGGAATATCATCCTGCATTAAACCAGTTAATTCCGAAAACAAATTTCCGATTTCCATCTACAGTCTTTCCTATTCGGCGTGCAGTATTTCTATCAGGTTAGCCAATTGGTCTCTTTCATTGTCCTGTTCAATTGGTATTCGAACAACAAAACAAGTCTCGGAATTTTGCCAGGATTTATTCAGAAAAATATCCCCACCCATCGAACTGATTATCTCATAGGAAATTGTCAACCCTAATCCTGGATTATCGGATGTATCTTTTGTCGTGAAAAAAGGATCAAATACCTTTTTTTCAACCCCCTTGCTTAAACCTTTCCCATTATCTATAATATAGATCTCAATCCATTTTTTATCTATTATATTCGTTCGAATTTGGATTTGAGGAGTTTTTTCTTTCGTTTTCTCCTGAATACTGTCTCGAGCATTAATGATCAAATTCACAAACACCTGTTCCAAGAGAAGAGCATTCCCCAC
>CAZSIH010000110.1:0-460 GCA_964606925.1 uncultured bacterium | reverse complement strand
TTATCGCTGAACTCAATGGACAAATCAATTTTTCTTTTTAATAATTCATATTCGACAAGTTTATGTGCATTCCGAATAGCCTGAGCTATATTAATCATTCCGATACTTTCATCTTCTGTTTGATTTGCAAAAAGCCGGATAACCCGAATATTATTATTAATTCTGGAAATTAAATGTTCTACTTCCTCAAAACTTTCCTTGTTAATTTTTCCATTTCCTTTCTCAAACTGTTCTCTCATCAACTCAAGACGCATTTCTAATGCAGTGAGCGGTTGACTGATATTATGGACCAAACCAACAGATAATTCTCCTAAGGCTCTTATTCTATCCCTGGAGATGGTGAGGATTTGTTGATGTCTCAATTCTTTTTCGAGGGATTTTTGAAAGGATGCATTTTTGGCGCTGACGATGATAAAATCACTTTCCCCTTTTTTATTTTCAATGACGTTAAAACTTGCAT
>CAZSIH010000109.1:0-5705 GCA_964606925.1 uncultured bacterium | reverse complement strand
GAATAAATTACAACAGCCTTTCCGGAGGAATGAAAACTCCAATCGGTAATATAGCTGTTCATATGCGGCAACTTTCCACCGGAGATATTTATGAAACCACTGTACAGAAACAACAGGGAACCGGGCGTTCATTTGTCTGGAATGACCTGGCTGTTGGCATCTCTTGGGCACGTTCCCTAACTGACAGATTCTCATTTGGCGCAAATTTTTCATTAATAAAAGAATCAGTAAATTTGTATAACTATGAAGCAAGTGCCTGGGCTGTGGATATCGGGACACTATACATAACCGGTTTTAATTCTCTGAAACTTGGAATGTCAGTCCGGAATTTTGGACCTGAACTCGATTTTGAACAGGATGGTAAAGATGCTACATTTGATGATTACCATAACGGTGAACTTCTTCCGGAGCCGGAATCTTACAGACCTTACCACATGCCGCTAATGTTTCAGGTTGGCATTTCTTACGATTTTTTTGAAGATTCACCAAGCCATAAATTAATGATTGCCCTTGATGCAGTTCATCCAAATGACTCCGCAGAACGACTGAATTTGGGACTGCAATATGGTTTTATGGATATCCTTTTTCTTCGAGGAGGGTTATACTCTAATCATAATTCAGCTTCCTTTATGGGAGGGTTCGGTTTTGATCTTGGAAAAGTCACACCTGTAGCAAATGATTTTAGGTTTGATATGGCTGTTTCCAACTACGGTCTGCTGGGATTTGTTAAACAATTTACAATAGCGATTGGCCTGTGATATGAATAAACAAATGCTCATTCTAAGACGAACTTTCATTGCAGGAATAATGTTGTTGACCACAGTAAAAACCACAACAATTACATCCGCCAGTTACAACACAGGGTCCAATGTGCTGACTTTTACTTTCTCCGACAGCATCTACACTGATAACATTCTTTTGGGGCGTATGACTTTTGATGACGATAATGGAGGACCAAATCCTGATGTTATTTTTTCCGGTGGTACTATTCTCACTGAGGATTCTCTGTCATCTGAAATTCAGATATCACTGATTTATGGCGGAATTATTGACCAATGGAAAAGTTCTGATGGAAAAGAAAGAGATATTTGGGGAAATGATCTCACATTGGTTAATTCTGTAGAATCTCTTGATTTGTCATCCCTTCGTCTAGTTATAGAAGAGGGAGCCTTTATAAATGATATTGAGGAACCTTTTCTAGATACGGATGGGAATGGTATTTACAGTTCAGCCGAACAATTTACCGATTTAAACAGCAATGACATTTGGGATGATGCAGAAGAATTCTCCGATTTGAATAATGATGGCATTTGGAATGCAACTGAGGTTTTTGTAGACACAAACAACAATGGTGTTTGTGATCCACCGGAAGAGTATACTGATACCGACAGTAACGGAATTTGGAATGATGCAGAAGTATTATTTGATGATGCCAATGGAAACGGCAATTGGGATAACGAACCGTTTGTGGATTTGAATGAAGATGGTGAATGGAATCCAGCGGAATCCTTTATTGATTTTAACAACAACGACACTTGGGATCCCCCTGATGATTACGAAGATATAAATGGAAACGGCATTTGGGATGACCACGAATCATTCACGGATACAAACGACAACGGTACATGGGATGATGCGGAATCTTATGATGATTTGAATGGGGACTCAGTCTGGTCGCCGGCGGAATTCCTTTTGACCGATCAAAACATGAATGGTATCTATGATTCTACAGAAGTTTTAATTATTGATTGGGATAGTGATGGAGAATGGGATGCTGGAGATTCTGTAGCCGATGTATATCATTTTAATGGCATATGGGACCCCGGTGAGGAGTTTACCGATTTAAATAATAACCGCATTTGGGATAATGCGGAGACTTTTTCCGATGAGAATGGAAATGGTGTTTGGGATCCGACAGAGGGGTTTACTGATGCCAACGGAAATGGAGTCTGGGATCCCGCTGAAGATTTTTTTGATTCTCCACTGAATGGTGTCTGGGATCAAGATGCTGGTGAAGTCTATGAAGATATGAATGGAAATAATGAGTATGATCCTCCGGATATATACTATGATGCAAATAGTAATGGACAATGGGACCGTGGGGACGAATTCACTGATACAAATGAAAATGGAATTTGGGATCCTGCTGAACCATTGACGGATGTAAATGGTGATGGTATTTGGGATGATGCCGAACCGTTTACGGATTCAAATGGGAATGGAATTTGGGACCCTGCGGAAACATTAATACTTGACAACAACAACAATGGTGTCTGGAACGATGGGGAAGTGCTGACAGATTCAAATGGAAACGGAATTTGGGACCCTGCTGAAGAATTTGAAGACCTCAATGCCAATGGCATCTGGGATCCGACAGAATCTATTGGTGATCCCAATGGGAATGGACAATGGGATGATGGTGATGAATTCAACGACAACAACAATAACGGTATCTGGGATGGTGTTGAAAATTTTAATGATCTGGGGTATGGATTTCCACCTCAAGGAGCAGGAAATGGTTTCTGGGACTTTGAAGATTCAAATGGAAACGGTATTTGTGATTTATGGTTTGGTCCTAATGCTGAATGTGAACCATGGACTGATAATAATGAAAATGGTCTCTGCGATGAGGAAACCCTTACTTATGATGAAAATGGAAACGGAACCTGGGATCCTGCCGAGGGATTTATTGATGTAAATGGTAATGGGATATGGGATCCTGCTGAGGACTTCGTTGATGCTGATGGAAATGGTGTCTGGTTTCCGGGAGAGGAATTTACTGATATGAACGGTAATAATAGTTGGGACGATGAAGAACCGTTTTCTGATTCTAATGGAAACAATGTCTATGATGAATCAGAACCCATAATTGATTTTGATGGAGACAATGAATTTGATCAGGTTTCTGAAGAATTCACAGATACAAACGGGAGTGGAATCTGGGATCAATATGAACCTAATTCACATTCCACTTTGGATGTTGCAGTCTCAGGGCTGGATGTTCATCCTGTTTTAATTTCGGCTAATTATGATGCCAATAATAACCGTTTTACACTGGTTTTTGACCGCCTTGTCCAGTTTGACCAGATACCGGAAGATGAAACCTTTCAAAATGGACCGGGGAATGACAACCTTGACAGTAGAGAGGATCGTAACAATAATGGTGCTCTTGACTATGAAGCCAATATAAATATTTTTAAGGTTGGGTTTCAGGATGAATCCGGAAACATAAAAATGTTGGAAGGAATGGATCAGGTAATTCAAACGGAGGATTCTGAATCGATTGACATTGTTCTTACAAGAAGCGACAGTAAAAAATTAGAAACGACCCTTGATCTTAATTCGCTTTATGTAAATCTTCTCTCCGGTGCTTTTGTTGATACGCTGTACAATCCGGTAGCTGCTTCCGATATTTCTATTGAATTGATAGAAGAAGAGTTACCTCTATTTGCCGATAGTGCTTCCTATAATATTACGGAAAACCTCATTGAGGTGTTCTTTAGAACCAATGAAGTTGAATATCGAACCCTAAAGACCATTCCAGCGCCGATTTATTCCAAATTTAAACTTAACTCAGGCAGTACCACAATCTCACTGAGTGGAATTGAGGGTCCCCCGTTCATTCAATCCGGTCGTATATTGCAATTGGAGCTAATGCTGTCCGATCAAAAAGCTCTTGAATCCCTGATTGGAGAAAATCAGGGATCAGAATCCATAAATCTTACCGTAGAAGAATATGCGATTTATGATGTCAATAATAACGGGAATCTATATTCTTTAAATATTCCTGTAACAATATTAAACCCGTCCTCACCTGAAGAAACTCAGCCACCTCAGGTAGTTGACGGTTTACATTATGATTCCTACGATAATTTTCTGTTTATACCATGGAATATGAATATCGGTTATTTTAACGGTGCGGAGATTTCTACTCTCAGCGCATCAAAAGATCAGTTCGAATCCCTTGACGGTTTAAGTCTGAATGATAGTATAAATGAAAGCACCCTGACTCTTTCTCTTGGGGAAGTTGGATATATGGAAGATAAAAAAAATGTTTACATATATTTAAGTGAGGCAGATGCTGAAAAGTTAGAGAATTACCAGAATCGTTCAAGCTTGGATTTAATACTTGAAGCCTTCACCTTCTATTCTGCAAAACCCTATAATAACGGAAATGAAGCTCTCACGGTAAATGATGCGTTACAGTTACATTACCGTCAGGATATGAGTGCGCCAACGGTTATATCTGTACTTTTTAATGCTGGAGATTCTACACTGGCTGTAAAATTGAATGAATTAGTAGACGTATCCCTGTTATATCCCGGCAAGTTAACTTTTGGAGGTGTGGTAATTGATGGCAGTCTTAGCATTGCAGACAGTGCTGAGTTTGTGAGTACTTTTAATGTGAGTGTTACTGCTGAAATATTTGACGAAATTAAAAGCTTAAACTTGACTGTTCCAGACTTTGAAGCAGTTGCAGGTGCTTTTATTAATCTCGATGGTACAACATCGGGTTGGATTGAAATGGAAGCAGCCTATGGTAGATATTTTTGGACCAAAAGTTTTGAAGCTTTCGCACCGCCTCATGCCAGTCATTTTTCCGCTTTAAGAGCTTCTGGTGATAATTGTGATATTTATGTCGATACCGATCTTTGGAATAACAACGTAAGTGCAGAAGATCTGGATCAGATCATGACGGCTTTTGAAACATCCGCACCGGGGGATTCATCTTCCGGTATTGCCGGTCTGACTCAGAATTTTCTTGGTGCCGCTGTAAAAGATACGGACAGTAATGGTAAAGTAATTTTTGTCCTGACAGATATTTTAGATGAGTATGGGCTGGGACGAAATGATACCAAATCTTCTCTTTTTGTTCACGGTTACAGCACAGTTCTTGATACTCTTGTGAGTGAGCCATATTCCAATCATGGTGAAATTATCTATCTGGATGCAGATCCAATGAGTTTAAATGCAAGTGATGATGATTTGAATGCAACCTTTAATGCTATTTCTCACGAATACTCAAAAATGATAATGAAGCACAACCAGCCGGAACAGGAAAACTGGATCATTGAGGGTGTTAGTACTGTCCTTCAGAAAAAGATGGTGGGTAATGTGAAATTCTTTGGCAGAAGTACAAACCCTTCCTTTACCGCCGGAAATCAGTTAACATATATTGCTACAGGATACCAATCGCTAAAGGGCAGATCTGACAAATACAACGCTTACCTTTTTCTCTCATACCTTCAAGAAAAATATAGTATGGATGGAATCGGATGGGATATTATTCAAGCTATTGCACAATCTGACTCAATTGGGATAAAAGCAGTAAGTGATGCACTTCTGATATTGGAAATAGATACTGATGTAAAGGACATCTTTGCAGATTACGGTATGGCATGTTATCTTGATGCAGCTCATATTGATAACCTATACAATGGCAGTTATAATTTTGAAGGGTTTAATCTCCAGACACCACCTTCGGGGAAAAGTGCAGCATTATTGAGCTGGAATGCTTCAATCGGCAAGGGGGCACCCTATACAAAAAAAGATATTTTACCCTGGTCGTATAATTACCTGATCATGCAGGGTTACTCATTCGATCTGGCTGGGAACGTCAATTATCTGAGCCCAGATTTAAATGCTGATGATATTTTGGTATTCAATGGGTATGATGGTATCAGCTTCAAGGTGAAAAAATTAAT
>CAZSIH010000108.1:0-5722 GCA_964606925.1 uncultured bacterium | reverse complement strand
TTACTGGTGGCAAGGGAGATGGCTGGTGGATCAAACCGACTATTTTAACAGAGGTATCAAATGATATGCGTGTTTGCAGGGAAGAAATATTTGGTCCGATTGTTGGTGTTCAGACATTTGAAACAGAAGAAGAAGCTATTCGATTGGCAAATGATACAACATACGGTTTGAATGCAATGCTATTTACTGAAAATGTACGTCGTGCACACCGGGTGGCTAGTCAATTACGAGCAGGAACTGTATGGGTAAATTGCTTTTTTATCCGTGATCTGCGCGCACCTTTTGGTGGTTTTGGCGATTCGGGTATAGGTCGTGAAGGGGGAAAATACAGCAAGGAATTTTTTACTGAACCCAAAGCGGTTGTAATGAAACTATAGGAGTGATTAAATGAGTATTTATCGATTAGGACATATTGAAGTACGAGTCCCTGACTTGGAATTAGCCGCAGCATATTATACCGAAGTGTTAGGATTGATTGAAGTCGCCAGACAAGGAGATCACGTCTATCTGAAAGGATGGGATGAACACGATCATCATTCTGTAATTTTAACTTACGCTCCCCGTTATGGTGTTGAGCATATTGCCTGGAAATGTGACGATATAAATGATTTAGAAAAATATGAAAATAAATTAGAAAAATACGGTTGTCATGTTGAACGCATTCCTGCAGGACAGGAATTGGCGATGGGAGACGGGTTAAGGTTTGAAACACCTTCCGGTCATGTGATGGAATTATATCATGAAATGGAAAAAGTAGGGAATGGACTTCCAAAGCTGAATCCACCTCCGGTCAGGGATGATTTGGTTGGCATTGCACCACCCAGATTAGATCATACACTTCTATTGGCAGAAAATGTAGGGGATGCAGGGCGATTCATGATGGAAGCATTGGATTTTCGCATGACGGAACAATTGGTCAGCGGCGAAGGTCACCAACTCATTGTTTTTCTTGAAAGAAGTCACACGCCTCATGATGTTGCTTTTGCTACCGGAACAGATGGCGGTTTTCACCACATGGCCTTCCACCTGGATAATTGGATGGAGGTTGGGCAAGCAGCGGATACTTTAACGATGAATGGCATTGAAATTGATATCGGTCCAACCAGACACGGGTTAACTCGGGGCCATACCATTTATTTTTTTGATCCGTGCGGAAACCGGAATGAAGTTTTCAGTGGTGGATATTATGTGGATCCGGATTTTGAACCGATAACATGGACTGAAGATCAATTTGGGAAAGCATTATTTTATTACGAAGGCAAAATCAACGAACAATTTGTAAATCGTCATACTTAATATGTCCGAAAAATTTCCAGATACACGCACCGAAGCACCGGCTTACCTGGCACGGTATTTAGATCGGAAAAAAGAAAAACCCGATTTTAAAGATCGGGATAAAGGAGAAAATCCAAAATGGGTAGTGCAGGCACGCATAAAAGCTGAAGATCGAGCAAAAAATGAGATGGATTATGATGATTCACCCCCAATTCGATCTGAAGGCTATGCCCGAGCAACAGTCAGTCCACGAGAAATTATTTTTCCCGAATCATTAAAGGAAAGAATGTCCGGGACTGTTGATGTTCGCTTGATTCGTCATGGTGAAACACAAGGGTACGGCACCAATGCGGGATTGACTCAACTCGGTAAATGGCAGGCCCACCGCAAAGGACAAAACCTGGCGCGAGGGCTAAAGGATGGTTCTAAAGTTATAATGATTTCTGCGGATACAGCCCGGGCACGAGAATCTGCCGTTGGAGTACAAGAAGGATTGGTGCAAGGTATAGCGCGTTATAATATTGAGAATGTAGATATAGTTGAACCCACACCAATGGACAATTTCAGGAATCTTCAGGTCTGGTGTGATGGTGAAGAGAAAGATCCAACGAGTGCCTTTATAAAGTATGATACAGTATTGGAAGAATATGAACGGAATAAATCCGGTGATCGACCTGGGTGGCTGGATGAAATTGACCGTTTTTGGAAAGTGCAAGCCGGTGGTGGAGATCCAATCATGTATTGGTTAAACCAGCCATTACAATTCTTTGAACCTCCTGCTATTGTAGTTCGTCGATTCTGGCGCGGAATTTTTAAACTAATAAATGAAAATACAGATAATTTAAATTTGCGGGTTTTCATTTGTACCCATTCGGGCCCAATTCGAGCTTTAGCGACTTCTGCAGTTGGGCATGATCCAGGTGAACCACATAACTTAGAAGATGTACGGATTCGGGTCTTTCCAGATAAAGAACATGCAATTTTGACCTACCGGGGCAGGGGAACAGAGATTGAAGTCCCTACTACGAATACACCATCTTGGTTTGATCTAAAGAATAAAGATTAACGGTTTTTGACGCTCAGTTCGTCTTTTTTAAAAGCATAGTACCGATAGAAATCTCTTAAAAGAAACATCTGTAAATGAAATATTCCGGGATGATGCTTGATTTTGGTGGAGTTATTCTGAAAACCCCATTTGAAATGCATCGGTTGGTTGAAAAGAAACTCAACTTTAAAGAAAATACCCTTAACTGGTATGGTCCATTTGACCCAAAATCAGATCTATTATGGTTAAAGATGCAGGCAAATAAAATTTCAGAACAGGACTATTGGCGAGAAAAATCCAGACTTATTGGTAACTTGATTGGAAAGCATTGGACCTTAAGAGATTACATGACCTGTTGTTATCATGGATTTCAAGAGAGCGACATCATACGTAAAGAAGCTAGGGAAGCCATTATAAAGGTAAAGGAGAGTGGCCTTTCTGTTGGGATTTTAACTAATGAAATTGAATATTTTCATGGTAAGGAATGGATGGATGCGCTGGACATACTCAAAAATGTGGAATACCTTGTTGACGGTTCCAGAACAAAGGTGTTAAAACCTAATTACCGGGCGTACCAATTTGCGATCGAGTCCTCCGGACTTAATGCCAACGAAATCATATTTATCGATGATCAAATACGCAATGTTAATGGTGCGAAAAAGTCAAGGTTACATGCGCTTTATTTTGATGTTACTGAACCTGCCCAGGCCTTCAAGATTGCTTTGGATCTACTTGGTGTTTGTTAATGGCTCTTAAGAAAAATCAATTACGCTTCCTAGCAAATAAGCTGATTACAGCACGATCTAAAAAAAATCCTATTCCGGCCTTATCCAATGAATATAGTCTTTCAATGGAGGATGCATATAGAATTCAGCAACTAATCACAGAACATAAAATAAGAAAAGGTCAAAAAATAATTGGCTGGAAACTGGGTTATACATCATTGGCAATGCGGGAACAAATGAATGTTGCAGAACCCAATTTTGGACCTTTGTTGAATGGTATGATCTTATTTTCAGGATCAAGTGTTTCAAAAGAGTTGGTACAACCCAAGGTTGAACCGGAAATTGCAGTAAAATTTGGGAAATCACTCTCTGGTTCGGTTACTTTTGAGGAGGTTGTCGATGCAGTTGAATCTGCTCATGGAGCATTGGAAATCGTGGATTCGGTTTATGATTCCTATAATTTTAAAATAGAGGATAATACAGCTGATGGATCTTCAGCAGCCCAATTTGTCCTAGGTCCGACTATCGAAAAAAAATCACTTGAAAAAACTGAAGTAGTTTTCTTTAAAAATGGCAATATTGTTGATACGTGCAAAGGATCTGCCGCCTCCGGGCATCCATTGAATGGGATTCTATGGTTGATCAAATCTCTAGGAAAACATGGATCTCGAATCGAAGCTGGTCAAATTGTTATAACAGGTGGGCTAACTTCAGCAGTGGACATACGAAAAGGCGATCATATACGCGCCATTCTAGAAGGCTCAAAGGAGGTTGAAGTTTACGGTTATGAATAAAATTATTATCACTGATGATTGGGAACCTGAAGCATATCTTTTTGACTTTGAGGGTACTCTGGTACCTTTTGAATGGAACCTCACAAAAGGAATATCAGCAATATTGAATGAGATAGAATTAATTGGATATTCAATGAATTTGTTTGACGGTAGTCCTTCTTATGTTGATATTCATAAAGTGGCTTCGGTTATAAGCGAGCAAGATGATGAATCAACCATAATGAATGTCATAGCTGAAGTTTTTGATCATTTCGATGCAGATGCTTTATCTAGATGGAAATTATATAAGGATGCTAAACAAACTCTGAATAAATTGAAGAATAATGGTAAACTATTGGGTCTGGTCTCAAATGTTGGTTCAAAGGCAATAAACTCTGCTATTAAAAAACTTAAGCTTGATGATATATTCGAAATTGTTATTACCCGCAATCATGTTAGCAGACTCAAACCGAATCCGGAGGGCTTGTTAATAGCAGCAAATTCACTCAAAATCGACCCGGATTCAATTTTATTTATAGGTGACTCTTTTGATGATCTAGGAGCAGCTAAAGCTGCAGGTATGAAAAGCTGTTTTCTCTCTGGTGGACAGGACAGAATGGCTTCCAATTCCAGCGAACAGCCAAATTTCACTATCAATCAGCTAAAAGAGCTAATTAGGTAAGGACAGCCCCTTTGAATCAAATAGGGGAATGCAAGATAAAATATAAAAAACATTGTATATTATATTTAAGAAAAAGTAAAATATTCTATGAAAACAGATAATGCTCCAGAACCGGTTGGAATGTATCCTCATTCTCGGCGCGTAGGGAATTTGTTATTCCTTTCTGGCGTGGGACCAAGAAAACCCGGCACAAAGGTGATTCCTGGTGTTATGATGGACGGACAGGGAAATGCTGTAGGACATGACATTGAAACCCAATGCCATTCTGTTTTTGAGAATGTCCGCATCATTTTGGAAGCTTCCGGCAGCAGTTGGGGTAATCTTGTGGATGTGACCGTTTTTCTCACAAACATGCAGAGGGATTTTGATACTTACAATCGGATCTATGCCGAGTACTTCAAGGAAAACCAGCCCTGCCGAACGACGGTTGAAATAACATCGTTGCCCACACCAATCGCCATTGAACTCAAATGCATTGCCACGATAAATTAGGTGGGAAAAATGTTAATTAATTTCTTATTTATTTTTTTCAGTTTCATGGGTTATTTAGCTGGTCAAGATGTAGAATATTTACAATCTGAAGAATTTAAGCAAATAAATATGCCTTTTTCTGAAGCTGTTAGAGTAGGCAACCTATTATTTTTATCAGGACAGATTGGGGATGTGTATACGGATATTCCAGGTCAAACAAAACTAGCTGAAGGAGGGATAAGGCCGGAAACGAGGCAAACAATGGAAAATATTAAATCTGTATTAGAAAGGTATGGATTAACGTTAGAAAATGTAGTGAAGTGTACATGTATGTTAGCTGATATAAAGGAGTGGGGAGAAATGAGTGAAGAATACATAAAATACTTTCCAATAAATAAACCAGCGAGAAGCGCTTTTGCAGGAACAGGTCTTGCGATGGGAGCTAGGGTATAAATTGAATGTATTGCGACAATTATTAAGGAGTAAAGTATGCCCATAACTCCACCGATTAATTTCAATAATTGGATCGAGGAACATCGACATCTCTTAAAACCACCTGTAGGTAATCGTGTTGTTTATGATGAAGGTGATTTTATGATCATGGTGGTGGGTGGACCTAATTCCCGGAAGGATTATCATGTAGATACGGTGGAAGAATTCTTTTATCAACTGGAAGGGGACATGCTGTTAAAAATAATGGAAGATGGTAAAAGGGTGGATGTGCCTATTAAAGAGGGAGAAATATTTTTGT
>CAZSIH010000107.1:0-5863 GCA_964606925.1 uncultured bacterium | reverse complement strand
AATCCCGCCCTGAATGGTCTCTACATCTTCCGGTACGTGAATTAATGTTGCAAATAGAAATGGTGTGAAAAATAAAATAGATGTGAATTTCATTGTTTACTCATTTATTACGTTAATAGAACAATTTAATCTTCCCCTAAAAAATACCCATAACTATAGGGTTGTAGATGCAAGGTGGTTCTATTTCCTGTTAAAGTAAAAGGAATATCATTTTTTAATCTCCTCCAACTTGATACCGGAAACGGGATTTCAAACGAGAGAGACTGTTGTTTATCACTTTGATTCATTGCTACCATAATTATTTCATCAAAATATATTTTGAAATATACCCATATTGGACCCTCTATGTAAACTGAATAAAAATCACCAATGGATAGTGCCGAATATTCTTGCCGTAAATGAGCCAGAGATGACACGTTTTCTTTAAGCATGGACTCACCCATCTTCAACATTTTTCCAAATTGCATGGGTCGGCGATTGTCCGGATCTCCTGCTCCGGGAAGTCCAATTTCTTCCCCGTAATACACAACAGGGATTCCCGGCATAGAAAAATTAAATGCAGTAAAATTTGCTAATTTCTGATAACTTGACACATGTTCTATATTTTCAGGAGGATCGGAAAAAGCCCTTTCGGTACCGTTTTCACTGTACACCATTTGACCATCTGCAACAGAAATAAATCGTACTTGGTCATGGCTGGAAGTGATAGTTCCCATCAAATTTAATGGATGATAAACCTGAAGATTTTTCTCAACGGTTTTTGCTAAAGAAGACATATTGCCATTGACCGATGCAAAAATATTTCGTGCATTAAAATAAATATCAAAATTGAACTGGGCATCCAATTCACTTGGATTAACATAACTCAATATTAACTCATCAGAACCAAATGTTTCCCCAATTTGATAAAGATCTTTTTCCGGGACATTTCTTTTTAATTCACTTGTTAATTTTTTCCAAAATGTATGAGGAACATGTTTTACTGCATCTTGTCTGAACCCATCGAGATCATATTCCTGAGTCCACCAAATTGCATCCGCAACAACAGCATCAATGGCATCAGGATTTGAATAATCGAAAGACGGGAGAAATGGTTCAAACCAAGTTGTAAGACGGGTATTTCCATCCCAAAGTCGGATATTCATAGAACCGTCAGGTAATTCAACATTTCCAAACCACTCCTTATTATTTTTAATATAAGGATGTTCCACATGAACGTGATTGCTGACAAAATCATTCAAGACTTTTATGCGTTGAGAATGGGCGGTGTTTATCAATGTTCTAAATTCATCTTTTGTTCCAAACCGAGCATCAATTTCTCTTGGAGATACGGGCCAATAACCATGATATCCGCTGTACATACGATAGGGTGGATTCCATTCTTTATACGCTTGATCCGGTTGTGCTTGGAACGGAGAAATCCACAGCGCAGACATTCCTAATTCTGAAAAATATCCTTCTTCAAGTTTTTGAATAATTCCATTTAAATCTCCACCATGGAAATCAGCAAGAGGATGAGTTTCTCCGCCGACCTTTATTGTATTTGATGTATCACCATCTAAAAATCTGTCTATCATCAAACTATAAATTGTTTTAAAATGCCAATCATCGGGATTATCCTTTAGATTTATGGGAATTCCATTATCGATCAATGTCTGGTTTTCTCTGATGATCCTTCCTTGGCTGTCTAAACCGGTAATTCTTAAAAGACCGTTTTTGAGGTTGTTTATATTTACAGTTACATCACCATTGTTCTTAGGATCTACAACGTCCGGGTGAAGAGGAATATTGTTCCACAATATAATGGTTTCCATGGGTAAGACATCATCAGATGTTAGAAAAGTAAACGTTAAATAATTTCCATGGTGACTTTTTTTAACCCATTGTCCTGCTGGTGATTCTTTTAAATGAGATAAGTCTAACACAGAATTCCATCCTCCCATATTATTTGAAATCACGTTTTCATTCTCCGGATCTAAATTTTCCGAACTGCCCATTACAAATTTATATTCATACTTTTCCGGATTGAGATTCAGTGTGATCTCAAAAATCCCATCATTGTTTTCATCGTGTAAAGGATGACTCGTTTTTGACCAATCATTAAAATTTCCCATTATTGACACAGGCTTATTTGATTCTTGAGGAATATATTTAAAGGTGTGGCTTAATGTAGGGTTAATACGAACCAATAGCTTAAATGGATCATCTCCGTAAAAACCCGGAATGAGAATTAAACCGCCAATTGAATCATTAGGAGAAATGAATAAACTGTCCGTTAATGAATTAAATTGAATGATCACATCAGGATGAAAATCAATATACAAATTTATGTCCGGATCTGATTTATATACGGATAGATCGAAACCTTTGGTCATTCCTTTTTTAACTGCAAGCGTTGGAACTGTATGAAAAAACGGTTTTGGTTTTTCAAAACTGCATCCATTTATCAAAATGAAGATAGAAATTAACAGTAGTTTTCGCATGTATTCTTGACTGAACATATCCTAAATTTAACGACGTAATAAAAAGTTTTTCATATAAATTTCTTTACATCAAATTGATTGAATCGAGTAAATTCCTACGCATCTCATTTTTACTTATGTGTGCATCCTTTATCATGACAAATTGCAGTGACAGCTATCCTTTTCCTCTTTCCTACGGAGCTTTTGTTCAGGGAAATAAAACCAATTTCAAAATAAAAGCACCAAAAGCAGATCGTGTTTTCCTGGTTTCGGTTGAAAAACCTGAAGATAATTCGGGGCAGAAATTTCTCATGAATCGATCTCAGGATGGTGATTGGACATACACAACAACAAATGCAGGTTACGTAACTTTGTATGGCTATCGTTTGGAAGGAGACAATCTGGGAAATGATCCACCTGTAATTATCGCTGATCCCTATTCCCTGTCCGCTGTAACACAAAATACGTACCGCCATGTTGCAAAATCTCTTATCATTGATCCGTCCTACAATTGGGGAAATGACAGTTGGATTAAACTTGATCCCAGAGATTTAATTATTTATGAAATGCATGTCAGGGATATGACTGCACATCCGTCTTCCAATTCTAAATATCCCGGAACTTATTTGGGTCTTGTGGAGCATGACCAAAAAGGAGGTATTGTTCATTTAAAAGAAATGGGAGCCAGAACTGGTAAGAGGATTGTGTAGTGAATAGTCTTAAACCAAGGAGAGCTCTGACTCCCTAATAAAATTACATCAATTTTTTATCTTCTGTCTGTGATGTAGGGCACACATTTCTGATTAATTTATAAATTCAATATGAAATGGTCAAAATTTATTCACATTTATCTTTTTAACCGTTCAATAGATAACATTTTCGACCTCTGATGGACGGGGAATAAAACTGACTTCGGATGATGGGTTAGATTTCCTCTATCCCAAGTTTAAAAATGACTGGAGGAACTTAATGGTTTTTGAAATACAATGGCTTTAAATTATCCTTCGGAAAAATGTTTATGCGATTACTTCTTTTACTATTGTTTTGTATCTGTTGCAGTTCAGGACAGAAAAATACTCCTGAAAAAAATGGTGCTGATTCCGAACTCCTAAAACATTGGTGGTTAAAGGAAGCAGACAGAATGGTAACCATTCAAATTGAAGGACGTGGTGTCCGGGATACTTCAGTTCTTCGTATCATGCGTGAAACACCCCGCCATCTTTTCATCCCTGCACACTTGAAAAAATATGCTTATCGTGACCGTCCCCTCCCTATTGGAGAAGGACAGACGATCTCCCAACCTTATATTGTGGCACGGATGACGGAACTCCTTCAACTCAAGGGATATGAAAAAGTTTTAGAGATCGGTACGGGGTCAGGATATCAGGCAGCGGTTTTGTCACCATTGGTAAAGGAAGTGTTTACAATTGAAATTGTAAAATCACTTGCTGACAGCGCAAAAAAACGTATAATCCAACTCGGATCTGAAAACGTTACGGTAAAATGGGGAGACGGATATAAAGGCTGGATTGAATATGCTCCTTTTGATCGTGTTATTGTCACTGCAGCACCGGACAAAGTACCGCAAGCTTTGATTGACCAGATGAAAATTGACGGTCTGATGGTGATTCCTGTAGGCACCTATTACCAGGAATTGAAAGTGATCACAAAAATAAGTGAAAATGAAACAAAAGAGGAAAGTATCATACCGGTGCGATTTGTTCCCATGGTTCACCCGGTAAAACCATTTCCCGATGATTAAGTTTTAAATCAAAATAATTATCTATTCTCTGAAGTAAGGATATTTAACTCTTTCCGCAGTTCACTAATTTCCATCAATAATTCTGAAACATCCTCTCCTGACTTTTCTTTTTCCCGCAATTTCATTCTGGCTGATTCAATTTTTTCCCGGAAAGGTCCGGATTTCAGCGAATTGATGCAATCCTCAATGGTTCTGTCAACCTCTTCTGGTACTGATAAATCCAGCAGAATTCCTGCTATCGTTTCCTGTTCATCTTTAGTCTCAAAATTCTGAAGCACCGCTCCGTAATCTACTTCTTCATACTGACTGAAAAAGAATTCTACTAGTTTTTTTAATACAGGTACCGTAAAATAATCCAGGATCACAGAATCACGGATTTTTTGTCGGACAGTCAAGTCATCCCCTGCCAGGAGTTTTACTAATTCCAGTTGAGCTTTTTCACCCTTGGACGTAAACAGGTTCGGTCTCATTACATCCTTTTCACTCTTGCGCTTCCTTTTCCGGCGATGTTCTTTATCTGCAACAGCATGGATATCCCGTTCGCTGATCTTCATTTCATCTGAAATGGAACGTAATATTTCATTCCTGAAGATGTTGTCATGTATACCCACAACTTCTGTTATCATCCCCCGTGTGAACTGGGATCGTTCGGCAGGTGACATCTTATTCACACCGGAAAGTTGAATATGATAATTTATTAGCGGCAGGGCAGTTTTTATTTTTTCATTTATTGCTTTGACACCGTCCTTTCTTACCCAATCATCCGGATCCAGATCATTGGGTACAGTTACAATCAATGGTTCGATGCCTCCTCTTAAAAGCAAATACCCTGCCCGAACGGAGGCTTCTCTTCCGGCTGTGTCCCCATCGTACATTAATAAAATTTTTCTGGTTAACTTTCGTATCTGGTGCACATGATTTTCTGTGAAGGCTGTCCCGGCAACTGCAAGTACATTGGTAATGCCTGCCTGATAAAGCTGTAGAAAATCCATGTATCCTTCCACTAAAATACTCGTTCCTGCTTTTCGAATAGTTTTCTGAGTCTTGTCCAATCCGTAAAAAACACGGCTTTTTGAATACAAAATCGTTTCCGGAGAATTCATGTATTTTGCCGGATCTTTCTCATCCATGGTCCTGCCCCCAAAGGCAATCACCTGTCCTCCGGGATTATGAATGGGAAACATAAGGCGGTTCCGAAACCGGTCAAACACACCTTTTTGTGTACGGGTAAATAACCCGGATTTATCCATAATTTTTCCGGGAATCCCATTTTTTCGTGATAGTTTCAGAAGGCGGTCCCACGAGTCAGGAGAAAACCCCAGTTGGAATTCTTTTATTATATCTTTGGACAGTCCTCTGTCTTGAAGATATTTCATTACAGGTTTTCCTTCCGGTGAGCTGAGTAATTTTTCATAAAATACCGTTGTAGTTGATTGAAAGTCACGCAACCTTTTGAGCTCTTCCTGATTCTTGTCATCTTCTCCAAACTCAACTTTTATCCCGTAACGGTCTCCCAAGTTTTTTACTGCTTCTACAAAA
The DNA here is from genome assembly GCA_964606925.1 of uncultured bacterium. Lineage (GTDB taxonomy): Bacteria > Fidelibacterota > Marinisomatia > Marinisomatales > AB-629-J13 > AB-629-J13. The sequence goes on along the minus strand of CAZSIH010000107.1, from coordinate 100 downwards.
GTCATTTTCTCATATTCCATTAAAAAACGAAACACGTTTCCCCCGGCATTACATCCAAAACAATGATATATTTCTTTTGCAGGCGCTACGCTGAAAGAGG
>CAZSIH010000106.1:0-5888 GCA_964606925.1 uncultured bacterium | reverse complement strand
TCAATCACCCTCCCGAATACATACTTTTAATCAGATCTGAATTGTGTGCAGTCACCACTTTTCGTTTCACCTTTAAAGTGGGTGTGATCTCATCCTTATCCTGATCCAGTTCTTCTTCAAGGATCCGAACCTTTTTTATGGACTCATAAGAAGCCAAATCCTTATTCTTTTCTTTCACTACATGATTGATAAGTTTTATTATTTCTTCTTTTTTTGTCAAATCACCCAGATCTTGGTACAGGATCTTTTGATCCCGGGCAAACTTGGTAATTTCATCCTCTTCCAAAGTAACCAACATAGTTAAATAGGGTTTTTCATCACCATGAACCATGGCCTGTGAAATATAAGGGCTGGTTTTCATTAAGTTTTCAATATTCTGAGGAGCCACATTTTTTCCCCCGGCCGTAATTATAATATCTTTTTTCCGATCGGTAATAAATAAATACCCTTCATCGTCTATATGACCCACATCACCGGTGTGGAGCCAAAAACCACCCTCGCCGTCGGGTTTTAATAATTCATTTGTCGCTTCTTCATTTTTATAATATCCGGAAATATTTTGCTCTCCGCGACAACAGATTTCACCATCATCCAGGATCTTCAATTCAGTTCCGGGAATGGGGAGACCAACGGATCCAATTTTCGTCTTTCCTTCGGATTGTATGGTAATAACCCCGGATGTTTCCGTCATGCCATATGCTTCATAGACATCTAATCCAATCCAATTAAAAAAGTGAATGATTTCCCGTGAGATTGGTGCTGCACCTGTAAGAATTGTTCGAATCTTTCCGCCAAAAATATCTTTTATTTTATTATGAATTAGAAATCTGGCAATACTTAACTTGGCTTTCAACCATAGGCTTTGAATTTTTCCGGACTCCTTAGCTTCACAGTTAATTTTGCCTACTTGAATCGCCCAATAAAAAAAAATTTTCTGGATCCATGTCCCATCGCCAACTCCCGTCATGATCCTGGCGTAAAATTTTTCCCAAACCCTGGGAGTTCCGAAAACGACTGTGGGACCGGTTTGACGAATATTTTGAGGCATATCTTCTATACTTTCAGCAAAAGCAGCGGGATGTCCTGAAAAGAATCTGATGAAATGTCCAACCAATCGTTCCGCAATATGAGCCATAGGTAAAAAACAAACATAGAAATCATTATCCGTCACACTTATTGCTTCAGGTAAATATCTTGCGCTGGCAATAATATTTCTACTGGTGTACATCCCTGCCTTTGGATTCCCCGTTGTTCCGGATGTGTATGTAAAACTGATCAAATCATCCGGCCTACCGGACTTTATCAACCCTTCAAATATATCGCTGTGCTTTTTTCCATATTCACGACCTAAATCCAGAAATTGTTCAAGGGAAAAAACATTGGGAAGATTCATAGGAAAGTAGCGGTCAAAAACGACTATTTTTTTAATTTTTGGTAACCGGTTCCAAATGGCAAGCATTTTATCCAATTGTTCCTGATCTTCCACAAAAGCCAGGACACTGTCACTTTGATCTGCAATATAGAAAACCTGCTCTTCTGTATTGGACTGGTAAATGGGAGCTGTTACACACCCTGAACACATTATACCCATATCACACATAACCCAATCAGGACGTGTTTCACTCAAGATGGAAATTTTATCCCCTTTTTGAACTCCGGAAGCCATAAGTGCATTGCCAATCTCTTTTGAAAATGTACCATATTCCCCCCAGTTTATGGATTTCCACACGCCACCCTGTTTGTGCCAAATCGTGGTTTTATCAGGAAATTTCTGTACCTGTCGCCAAAAAAGTTTGGGAATCGTATCATACTTATTATAATCAATATTTATCATCCGCCGCCCCATAATTTGGCTCGGCGGGTATATTTTCCTTCTCCTAAATATTGTTCCCTAACTTTCTCTTCTTCATACAATTCATCATACGTACCACTTAAAAATATTTTTCCTGATGTAAGCACATAACCATAGTCTGCAATTTTTAATGCCTGGTTTACATTTTGTTCAACCAATAGAATGGTTACACCAGACTGATGCAGGTCTTTAATAATTGCAAAAATTTCTTTGACTAATTTTGGAGAAAGTCCCAAGGACGGTTCGTCCAAAAGCAACAGTTTCGGATCCAGCATTAAAGCACGAGCTATTGCCAGCATCTGCTGTTCGCCGCCGCTCAAAGTACCGGCACGCTGGTCTCCCCTTTTGGACAAAATAGGAAAATAGTCCGTCACTTTTTTAATCCGTTCTGCAAACAGAACCTTTTCTTTAATGAGAAATCCGCCCATCATTAAATTTTCATACACAGTTAATTCTGGGAAAATGCGTCTGTTTTCAGGCACAAGAGAAATACCCAGTTTAATAATGTCTTCCGGGTCCTTTCGATCTATCTGAATATCATTGAAATGAATGGTGCCATATTCCGGTTCTGTAATTCCGCAAATGGTTTTCAGGATGGTCGTTTTCCCTGCACCATTTGCACCGAGGATGCACACAAGTTGACCCGATTCGACACCCAAAGAAACACCATGAAGCGCCTTGATTTTGCCATAGAAGGTTTCTACGCCAACCATTTCAAGCATCTGCTTCTTCTCCCAAATAGACTTTGATTACATCCGGGTGATTTTTTACTTCATCCGGATTGCCAATAACCAAGATTTTACCGGAGTCCAACACACAAATTTGATCAGATATGCTCATGACTAAATTCATATCGTGTTCTACGACTAACACCGTTATACCCAGAACATCCCTTATTTCCGAAATTATATTTCCTATTTCCAGTGTTTCCTGGTCATTCATCCCGGCTGCAGGTTCATCTAACAAGATTAATTCGGGTTTACAGACCAATGCCCGTGCAATTTCCACAAGTTTTTGAATTCCATAAGGCTGTCCGCTCAAAAAAAATTTTTCAAGATTAGCAATCCCCAGGAAATCCATGACTTCTAAAGCAAGTGTTTCTTCCCTTTCCCGTTCACGTTGCGTTAACCAGCGATTTAAAGTATCCTTTGCTGTCAACCTGCTGTGTGCTCCCAATAATACATTGCCAAGTAAGGTCATATATGGAACATTTTGCAGATTTTGAAACGTTCTGGATATACCGTGTTTAACAATTTGATGAGGTTTACTGTTTAACAAATCGATATCATTATAAACAATATCTCCCTTTTGAGGGTTACAAAAACCATTGATACAATTAAACAGAGTTGATTTTCCGGAACCATTGGGACCGATCAATGAAAATATTTCACCATTGTTAACGCTAAAGGATACATCATCCAAGGCACGAACGCCGGAAAAATGCATTTGCAGGTTTTTAATGAGTAAATTAGACATAACAAAAAAGCCCTCGATAATACACCGAAGGCTTTTTTATATTTTATCAGTCAATCCAGTCAGTGATTACTGTCTGAACACCGTCTTTTACCTGGACAAGTATGACAGACTCAGTTCCGGCATGATCATTGGAGTTATAGGTAATGGGCGGGAAGGCACCCGAATCCCATTTTTTAAAAGTTTCCATAGCATTGATCAAACGTTCCCGAGTTGGATACTTACCAGCACGTTCAAGACCTTCTACAAGAACTTTAGCTGTGATATATCCATAAAAATGATACATCCCCATATAGGCTTTCGGGACTTCATACTTATCACACAATTCTCTATAATGAACAGCTTCTGGAGCATCTGAATTCCATAAATGTGCAAAATTAGATGATATAAAACCTTCTCCAGCTGGACCTGCAGCTAATGAAACACGGTGGTCCATTGTGGGACTGGTACCATAGAATTGAGGTGAATATCCCATTGCAGCTGAAGTTTTCATAACAATGATCGGTTCTTTGACTACACCCGCTATTATCACGTGATTTGCGCCTCCTTTAATCAGATTTCCAACTTGACCTGCAAAATCGGTGGAGCCACGCTGATACGCTTCTTTCTGAATTGTTACGCCTGAACGGTTTTCTGCTTCGGCTGCACCTTTTAATACATTTTCACCGTAATCATCGTCCTGATAAATCAATCCTATTTTGGCATTTGAATCATTATTAAGGATATAATCTACAAGAATATTCGTCTGTTTATCATAACCTGTGTCTGTATGAAAAATTAAGTCCCCGGCAACACGTGTTAAATCAGACATGGTGCCGGATTGTGTAGCCGGTGCAATGAGTGGTGTTCCTGTTTCAGCTAAAATGGGTCGTATGGCTTCACATGGTGATGTTCCTATCACATGATAAAGGCAAAATACCTGATCTTTCTCAATCAATTTCTTGGCTGCTACAACCGATTTTTGGGGGTTATATTGATGATCTTCGACTATCATTCTTATTTGACGTCCATGTACACCACCTTGCTCATTGATAAATTGGAAATACAGATTGGAACCGGCAGGTAAGACTGCACCTAATTCTTTCATGGGTCCGCTGAGATCCTGTATATTACCGATCAAGATTTCTGTATCAGTTATGCCTGGTGCTGGTGCCTGCTTACCGCAGGCAATAAACATCAGCAGGATACCAAACATTGTTGTCATTTTTTTCATGATTTTATCTCCTGGTTTTGTTATTAAGTAAATTTTTTTTCGGGTTAAACGGAAATATTTTCCAGTAAATCCTCATTTTAAGCCACATACCATACAAACCTTGTGGTTGGAATATAATAAATAAAAGCATTATCAAACCGAAAATGAACACTTGAAATTCACCAGCTTCTATATGAATAACTTGCGCAATTCCATCCTCAAATATTGGAATAAATAAATTTTCCGTCAGCACAATAAAAAGCGTTCCAAGTACAGCACCATAAATTGACCCAACTCCGCCAACAAGAACCATGACGATGAAAAATATTGATAATAAAATATCGAAATGATCTGTAGAAATAAAATGGCTGGTATGAGCAAATAAGACACCGGCAAAACCGGCAAACATCCCTGAAATAAAAAAGGACATCATTTTATACTTAGCCAAATGGATCCCGGATGCTTGAGCTGCCTGTTCCGAATCCCGAATTGCCATAAATGCACGACCAAGCTTGGATTGGACAATCCTTCTGGCAATAATAACTGCCAGAATAACAAACGTATATATCATAAAATAATTATCCCAATCATTTTTTATGGTCATCCCGAAGAATGTAGCTTTAGAAACTTGCAGACCACCTGCGCCTCCTGTCCAAACACGAAGGGCAATAATGAGTCGCTTTATAATAAATCCAAATCCCATCGTTGTAAGCCCTAAATACATACCTTCAATTCGCAATGCAGGAAAACCAATAACAAAACCAAATAATCCTGCAATAACGGGTGTAATGATTAACGACAGTTCAAAAGGCAATCCTACCTGATCAACTAATATTGCAGACGTATAAGCGCCAACAGCTAAAAAAGCAGCATGACCTAAAGACATCAATCCTGTAAATCCACTTAAAAGATCCAAGCCCACTGTCAGGATTATATAAATGCCGGCCATGTTTAAAATATAGAGGTAATATTTATAACTGAAGGTGGCACTTTTAAGCAGAAATGGAAAAAGATAGACAGCTATAATTATTATTGGAATCCACTTCAGGTTTTCATCATCGTAACGGCCTTTCATTAGACCCTCTTCACTTTTGCTATGCCAAATAAACCATCAGGTCTTATCATCAGTACTGCAATTAAAACGATCCAAACAATAATATCATTGATCTCCTTAATCCATGTGAAATGGAATGAAAGCGTACCCATACTTACTGTTTCTATAATTCCTAAAATAATACCGCCTACAACAGCTCCGGGGATGGAACCAAACCCTCCCAATATTGCAGCGGGAAATGCTTTCAATCCCAAAAAACTCATGGATGTATCCAGTAACGCCATGCGTGGTGCCAGTAATACACCACTTATCACTCC
>CAZSIH010000105.1:0-5896 GCA_964606925.1 uncultured bacterium | reverse complement strand
CCTGATTGAAAAAAATGATTCCGAATAAAAATAAAATTATCTGTTCAGAGTTTAAAAAACAACCACCTTATTGGAAATGGTTCGGGGTGGTCGTTGTGTTTCTCCTTTGGTTTCAATTATTGATGGGGGCGACCATTAATTTTGTGGATTTGGAATCCGGGAGACATGGGGAAAATGATTATCATGTATGGGTTTATTTTAAAGATAAAAATGACGGAAACATTCGCAATGAGGGAATTTATTTCTCCCGATTAAGAGAATCAATGAACCATCGAACAATTCAAAGGAGAAAAAAAGTTAAAAGCTTGAATAATTTAGTGGATGAATATGATATTCCAGTGAGTAGGTCATATATTGAATCTGTTAAAGATAGTGGTGCCAAAATCAGAACCATATCAAAATGGCTGAATGCCGTTTCAGTTTCGGGTTCTTTTTATCAAATCGAAATGATTTCAAAACATTCTTTCGTAAAAATAATTGAGCCGGTATTGAGCGGAAAAAGAAGAGAAATGAAACTCATTCCTCAATTAAATAAAATTCAATCCGATTCCAGCTTTTATGGAAATTCTTTTAATCAGTTGAATCAAATTAACGTAATCCAATTACATGAATCAGGATACACTGGAGAAAATGTGCGGATTCTGGTTTTGGATTCCGGGTTTTATCTCAACCATGAAGTTTTTGATTCACTTGATGTGATTGCCACCTATGATTTTGTAGATAATGACAGCATTGTTTCAAATGAAGAAGGTGATCAGTCAGACCAGCATGGTCATGGTACAAGCGTTTTGTCTGTGCTGGCAGGATTCAAACCGGGAACACTTGTTGGCCCAGCTTATGGTGCAGAATTTCTTCTGGGGAAAACAGAGGATCTTAAACAGGAAAATTCCATAGAAGAAGACTGGTATGTTTTAGGGCTGGAATGGGGAGAATCTCTTGGTGCAGAAATTTTATCATCCTCCATTGGATATATTGATTGGTACACTCAAGTTGATTTAAATGGGCAAACAGCCGTTATAACCCAAGCAGTTAATGTTGCAATTGAAAAAGGAATGGTAGTAGTGACAGCTGTGGGTAATTCAGGCGTAGATGGGATTGTTGCACCTGCAGACGCATTTGATGTGATCTCCTGTGGTGCAGTGGACGGAAACGGAGATATTGCTAATTTCAGTTCCCGGGGTCCTACAGCGGATAACCGTATAAAACCAGAAATCTGTGCTTTGGGAATGGGTACATTTATAGCAAAAGCAAATTATACAACATCTTACGGAAATGGAATTGGAACATCTTTGGCAACTCCATTAGTTTCCGGTGTCTGTGCATTACTTTTGGAAGCCCATCCCGACTGGAACCCTATCCAAGTTAGAAATTCGGTCTTAAACTCTGCAGACCGGGCGGAAAACCCAGATAATACTTATGGCTGGGGTATTGTCGATGCATTTGCAGTCCTAAATTATGAATTCTCTGATATTATTCCTCCAATTGTCACAATTACTTTTCCTCAAAACGAAGCCATCATATCTGGATTGGTAAATATTGTTTGTGAAGTAAGCGACAATGAAGGAATTTATAAAATTAATCTTTGGATAAATGGTGATGCTACGGGGATATTAGATTATTCGGATTCTTACACATTAGAATGGAATACAAAAGATTATGAGGATAGTGATTATAATATATTTGTTAGAACATTTGATTATGAGGGAAACTTTACAGATAGTGATCCGATTACTCTCTTAGTAGATAATTCATTTTCAATTTCAAATGGATACCCAAATCCATGTGATAAAATGGTTTCTTTTACATTAAATAATCCACCTGCTTTAAAGATGAAACTGTCTATCATGGATGTAAAGGGAGCTTCTTCTATTGAAAGGAATTATACACTTTTACAAAATGAAAATATAGTACACCTAAATCTAAAGGATTTTCCTACAGGAATTTATTTTGCAATTTTTGATTTCAATAATCATGTGCAAATTACCAGAAAAATATGTCATTTAAGAGGCGTGGAAAATCCTTGCACAGAATGAAAAATACATTGAAATTGTCACATCACTGATATTCATACATGATACATAAGTTAAAGACATTAAGTATTTTTTTGATTTTATTCATCTGTCAGGAATATGTGTATTCCGCCCAAAATCAGGATAGAATTCAAGTAGAAGTATTCCCCGGGATAGGGTCAAATTTAATTGTGTGGGAATTATCTGAACCACCTGAGATTGATTCTTTGAATTTATTCAGAACGAATTCTTTGAGAGATCCCTTTGTTTTTATTAAAAATATTTCTGCTGTTCCTAATCGGTATTTGGATACAGATGTTTCACCCAAAAACCGTTATTTTTATAAACTTGTTTATCAGTTTACAAACGATCATCAATGGTCCAGTGACTCGGATACTCCTCCATTTGGGAGACCATTGAAAATGAATGAATACGTAAAAATTTTTATAGATTATTTCAAACATGATAATATAAAAAGGTTTGAGGATTGGACAACTGCTTTGATTGAAATGCATATCTCAAATTCCGGTATATTTCCATCGGGGTTCAACCTAAAACGACTCTCAATATTGCTCACTTCAAGTTCTCAAAGTAAATTTCCATGGATCGATCATTTCCCTGTAAGTGATGTTTTTAAGATGGAAACAATATTAAAGGATGGTTTATGGAAGCAAATACCTACACAGTTTAATCAGGATATGAACTTATCAAAACCGTATTTCAGAAATGAATTTATTATGACACCACAGGAATGGGAACGGAAAGTAAATCAGGATGTGAATCAAATTGAGGATCGGATAAACTTTTTACTTTCATCTTGTGAGGATGAATTGGAATTTTTAAAAAAACAAAAACCCGTGAGGGGCTCATGGCTCAGATTTGAAGAAAATCAACATTGGATTGACTTAACAGCACTCAACCCGGAACACTTTTCAGAAAAGAAAATTACTCTCAGTTCTAATGGAAATTCAAAAACAGTCTCCTTTCCGGAAAATGCAGTCCCCGGCAGTATAATCTCTGTCATTATTCCTGAAGAATGGTTTGAATTCAGTTTGAGTTTAGATGGTATTTCCATACAGAAATTTGTTATGGATCATTCACAATCTGAAAAAATAGCTATCTCATTACGGAATGAATTTATTTTGAATTCCGGTCTCGAAAATACATGTATCATTCCGGAGGTCAATCAATCTGTTTGGATAAACGAATTAATGTTTGATCCTGAGTTTCAAACGCTATCCATTGAATTATTGCATGAACCGGATGTAATTGCTCCAGTTACAATCTCCGTGAATTCAACGGAAACCTGGATTTATTCACCGGTCTATTCCAATGAACCAACTATTGTAGACAGCCAATTTATCATTCACGACTTTGAAGCAGATATTATTTGGGTTCATCTGAATACCAATCCTGAGTCTTCAATCCCTAATGCATTGATGGAAAGTTTTCCCTTGACGAGGGGTTCAAAGACTGTTTGGGCAAGGAATCCTAAAGATATGGTTTGGGAACAAACTTCTATCTCCACCATGGGATTGAAAAATCAACTTCAAAAAAGAGATGATGGAAGCAGAATGATCCCGGAATTGTTTGCACTTTATCAAAACTACCCAAATCCATTCAATCTTGAAACATCCATTAAATTTGATCTGTTAAAGGAGTCGGTCGTCAGTTTATATGTTTTAAATGCTGCCGGGCTTATTGAGTCTGTTTACCTGGATAACGAAGAATTGACTCCGGGAACGTACAGCTATGCCTGGCAGGGGAATCATCATTCCAGCGGTGTATATTTTGTAACTCTTCAGGCTATATTAGATCCGTATGAACCCGTAGTCATGAGCCGGAAAATGATTTATTTGAAATAGAAAATATTTCATATATTTTAAGTCAATTATACCCAAATCCTTTCGGCGATAATATTTTATAAAAACCAAATTTAGAGGTTTATGAGTCCTTCTACCTCTGGCGATCCTCCACAGACCGATGGAATTGTAGAATTTCTGCAATCACTCCTGCTTAAAGCAGCAAGTTGCTACCATCGTGGACATCCTGAAAATCATCCCATTGTAGTGGTTAATTCCCTAAAAAATATTTTAGGTGATGTTCAGGACAATCTCAGCAAAATTCTGATGGAATTTGGTAGGGACTATTTAAATGAAAAATCATTGAGAAAAAACGATGAGAATATTTTACGAAAAATTAGATCAAAAGGAGTTACAACCAGTGTCTTTATAATGGATTTGGAAGACGCAATTTTCAATAATGACTCAAAACAAGCAGAGAAAGAAGCAGCAAAATTATTAATTTTGGCTGACAGTCCTCAGGCAATCTTGGAAAGTCTGGTCAATTTATCCTTACTTGATTTTGAAAGATTTAGTATTTTTTCATATCATCTTTTAAGAGCCTTTGCGTTCGGAAAGGTTTCCAAAGACGAAAGTTGGACATTTATCCTGTGTTTTTTGAAACAGATGAGGTCCGTTAATTTCACTCCTCATCAACAGGATGTCACAATTAATTTTGAAAATTATTTTGAGAATATATTAAAATTGAATAACAGAAAATTAATGAATCAATTCAACTCAGCTTATAGATTATATCATTCGAATTATGTTCGAACAGAGAGTTTTCAAAAGTCCGTTTGCGATTGGATAGCATCAAAGGAATGGAATCCAACAAGCAGAAAAAAGAAGATATTACCTCCTGATGAATTAATTTTTTTCCGGAATTCCGGAGGGAATTATTTCGTAAAAATAGCAGAATCCATAATCAGCAAAACTGAAAACGTGTTTTCTGCGGGGAAAAAATTAGTATTTCTGGATTCAGTAAGGATGATTTGCAGGGATGCTCCCGAAGATACTTTAGGATTAATTGAAAAAAGATTAAAACAAATATAAAGAAACATTGAAAATAGGATCGTATCAACTGTACAGCATTGAAACCAGCGAATTTGCCTTGGATGGGGGTGCTATGTTTGGAATTATCCCGAAACCGTTATGGGAAAAGAAAGCATCTGCTGACAAAGATAATAGGATTTCAATGGTAACACGTTCACTATTATTGGTCAGTGATGAGCATAAAATTATAGTGGATACTGGCAACGGTACAAAGTGGCAGGAAAAATTCAAGGATATTTACAGAATTGATTTGGAAAATCTGAATCTGGAAAGTTCTTTAGCTAAATACGGTTTTACTCCGGAGGATATTACAGATGTGTATTGCACCCATCTCCATTTTGACCATGTGGGAGGGAATACAAAAAGTGTAAATGGTAAACTGGAACCTGTTTTCCAAAATGCCACATATTGGGTCCAAACCGAAAACTGGGATTTAGCCAACTCTCCCAGTGAAAAAGACCAGGGGAGTTTTATGGCGGATGACTGGAACGTTTTGCTTGAAAATGGAATGATAAATTTTGTGGACGGCAGGGAATCGTTCCTTCTCGGTATTACACAGGAACTTACATACGGTCACACCACGGGAATGATGCATCCCATAATTGGAGACTCACGAAAAAAACTAATTTATATGGCTGATCTCATCCCCATGGCGGCTCATATTCCGCTTCCCTGGGTAATGGCTTATGATATTCATCCCGCTCAAACCGTGCATGAGAAAAGTGAAATATTACCAAAAATTGTAGATGAAGAATGGACCATTTTTTTTGAACATGATCCAATCCACCAAGCAGCAACCGTCCGGTTTGACGGCAGACATTATCGCTTGAAAGAATCGGTGACCATTAGTGAGTGAACAACGGGAAAAAAAGGAATTGTTTTTAAAGGGATTGGAAGCATATCACAATGGACACTTTTTTGATGCACATGAATTCTGGGAAGATTTGTGGTCAGATTATTATTTAGAAGACAAACGCTTCATTCAGGGTTTGA
>CAZSIH010000104.1:2344-5982 GCA_964606925.1 uncultured bacterium | reverse complement strand
CCGGAAGAATTTGCCAGGCAAAATGCTGTTTTGGCAATATCAAAATCGAATTCCACCATCATTGTTGCTATGGAAGATCCTGAAGATATTGCATGTATTGATTCGTTAAAACGGCTTACAGGTCTGAATCCTGAAGTTCTCGTAGCGGGACCTACTGCACTTGAAAAAGCTCTTGATGATGTCTATGGTGAGATTAAGAAAACAGGAGAAGTTCAGGAAGTCATAGAAGGGATTAAAGTCATAACCGGTGATGAAGATCATCAGGAAGAAGTTGATTTATCACCGGAAAGTGCGGATGCCAAGGATGCACCCATAGTAAAGCTTGTGAATATGATCCTGCAGGAATCTATAAAGGAAAGGGCAACAGATGTCCATATAGAACCCATGGAAAACAAAGTGATTATTCGAATCAGGATCGATGGTGTTCTGCAGGTCATTATGACTCCTCCCATTGCGTCCCTAAGTGGACTGGTTACCCGAATTAAAATTTTATCAAAGTTGAATATTGCTGAAAAACGATTGTCTCAAGATGGACGGTTTACGATCAGAACAAAGCAAAAGGAACTTGATGTTCGTGTGTCAATTCTTCCCACGGTTTACGGTGAAAAAATTGTCATGAGATTACTGGATAAAACGGGGTTTGATTTTAATTTAAAATCGTTGGGTTTTGATCCGGACATGTATAAAATATTCAAAAAAGTGATATCCCAACCTTACGGAATGATCATTGTTTCCGGTCCAACAGGTAGCGGGAAATCCACATCCCTTTATGCATCTCTGAAAGAAATAAAATCTGAAGGGATCAACATCACAACAGTAGAAGACCCGGTGGAGTACCAGCTTGAAGGGATCAGCCAGGTTCAGGTGTTTGAAGATATCGGATTAACCTTTGCCTCTTCGCTTCGTTCTATTCTCCGGCAGGATCCGGATATATTATTGATTGGTGAAATTCGTGATAGTGAAACAGCAGATATTGCCGTCAAATTTTCATTAACGGGACATCTTGTCTTTTCCACCGTTCATGCTAATGATGCTTCTTCCACCATTACCCGGCTTTTGGATATAGGAATTCCTCCTTTTCTGGTTGGTTCCTGTGTAAATCTGGTCATGGCTCAACGGCTGGTCAGGCGTTTATGTAAAGAATGTTGTGAGGAATATGAACCATCAAAACAGGAATTATACGTAGTCGGATTGGATAAAAAAAGGTTGAACGGGTCAAAACTCTCCAAACCAAAAGGTTGTCGAAAATGTCGAAATACTGGATATAGAGGCAGGACCGCGATCTTTGAAATCATTCCCATGTCCAGAGATATAAGACGATTGATTTTTAATGGATCGAATGAAGATGAGATCAGGCTAAAAGCATTGGAGCAGGGTATGGTTTCTTTGAGGGAAAGCGGTCTCAGAAAAGTATTGGACGGAACCACTTCAATTCAGGAAATATTGCGATCCACCGTTGAAGATATTTAATGGCAGTATTTCAGTACTTAGTCAAAGACGACGGAGGGAATAGAAAAGAGGGGCAGATTCATGCCTCTTCTCTTGATACTGCTATTCAGAAGCTGACAAGCAATGAGCAGGTGATCATTCGGATCAGTGAACAGGATACGACATGGGATTTTCTGGGACCTTTTTTAGATGAAATAAACCTGTCTGTTGAAAAAATGAAAAATCGGATTCCTTTAAGTAATTTAGTTTTTTTTACACGACAATTAGCGACGATGTTTTCCGCAGGTTTGACCTTGGAACGAGCCATCCATGGGTTGGCTGTGGAAGAAAAACATGCCCGTCTGAAAAAAGTACTGACCAAAATAGCAGAAAATATTCGTAAAGGACTAAACCTTTCAGAAGCCTTGAGCCGTCATCCCGGTGTATTTAGTAATCTCTATATTGCATTGATCAAAGCAGGAGAAATCAGCGGTAATTTGAATGAAATTCTCGATCAGCTCGCAACCTATTTGGAAAATCTGGATGACACCCGCCGAAAAGTCCGTTCTGCCATGACCTATCCTATATTTATGATGGTTTTTATGTGTGCTATGGTTTCAGCCATGTTCATCTGGATCATTCCGAAATTCTCCGAAGTATATGCACAGCTGGGTGCAAATCTTCCCGCCGCAACACGTACTCTTGTTGGGATCAGTCAATGGATGAGCGCAAATTTCGGATCCATTTTATTCGCCACATTCATTACAATATTGATTGTCTGGCTTATTTCTAAAACAAAAAAAGGTGGTTATATTGTGGATTCAATTAAATTGAAATTTCCCATCTTTGGGTCTCTTATAAATCAGGCAATTTTAAATAAGTTTTGCAAGACATTTGGAATTCTGATCGGTGCTGGAGTTCCCGTATTGGATTCCACAAAATTATTGAGCAAGGTTGTGGACAATCGTGTGTTTGAAGAAGCAACAATTGAAGCATCAAATTATATCCGTGAAGGGTACAATATCAGTACTGCTTTACGACGGACGGAATTATTTCCCCCCATCATGATTCAGCTTGCCTCCACCGGTGAAGAAACTGGGGAACTTGACAGTTTACTTGACAGGGCGGCAGATTATTATTATAAACAGGTTACGGCTTTGGTAGATCGCATGACAACATTAATAGAACCTCTCCTTATTCTGGCGGTGGGAGTCGTCATCGCCATCATGGTCATTGTAACCTATTTGCCTGTGTTTCATTTAGGCGCTGCTTTGCAATCCGGTCTTTAATGGACTGGGCGGTATTCGTACCGGTCTTTTTTTTGGGAACGATTCCCGGTAGTTTATTAAATGTGTTGATTTATAGAATTCCCGCAGGGATTTCCATATTTTCTCCCCGATCTTTTTGTCCTCATTGTAAAATTCCTATTCCTTTTTACAGGAATATTCCTCTCCTTACATTTCTTTTTCAGTTTGGTAAATGCAGGATTTGCAATGGGAAAATATCTGTTCAATATCCTATTGTTGAATTTATTTCAGGTATTATTTGGTCGTGGTCGTTCTCCAATTTTAATTGGCAGTCGGCGTTGTTTCTATCCCTGCTTTTATCCGTATTGTTGGTTATCACCTGGATAGATTCCCAAGAAATGCTCATTCCCTTTAATATGCTGTTAACTGCAGGGATCATTATCATTTTAGGAGTTGGGTTTCAAATATTAGACTGGCGTATTGCGCTCTATGGTAGTATTGCAGGACCTGTAGCTTTTGGATTTATTTTAGGGATTACCTTTTTAGTTTCAAAACGACAGGGAATGGGAACCGGTGATATTCAACTCAGCGCTGTTTTGGGAGGATGGCAGGGACCTGTGAACATAGTTTTTATTTTCTTTGCTGCCAGTTTTTTCAGTCTGGTAAGTTGGATTATCCTATCATTTTTTAAAGGATTTGATAAAAACAGAGCATTACCGTTTGCACCATTTTTGGTATTTTCTGCAGTTGGAATATTTATAATAGAATTTTATCTTGAAACGGATTTTATTTCGTTATTTCTGGTATAGGTGATTGATTATTATATTTTGAATCTTTTTTGTCATCCCCGCATATTTTGTCATTCCCAATTTAATTGGGAATCCAGTAAAGAGACATAGTTAGAATCCAAATAATGTTTTGTGATTAATAAACGTCTTCTTGATACCCGACAAAGCCGGGTAT
>CAZSIH010000104.1:0-2244 GCA_964606925.1 uncultured bacterium | reverse complement strand
TTTGTCATTCCTGTTTGAAATTACTTGCCCTACTTATCCGCAGGTATGTGAAGATCCAGTCAGTAAACACATTTTTCCTGTCATTCTAATACAATAGTCCTTAAAGACAGACACAAATTACGGAGTGTATAAATTAATCATACCGCTTTGACGAGTTCTCACCCAATATGCTTTCCCCGGTTCCATTGTTTCTGATAGAATATACGTCCCATCAAATCCGAAAAAAGTACCGGAAATGATTATTTCGTCCGGGTCTTCGATAGAGTTTATGTTTAAGTCCGTGGAGATTCCACTGATCAAGTTCCATCCTTCCACCAATTCCAGTTCCAGGGATTGCATCAGGAAACCGATTAATTCGGTTGATTGGTCTGAATCAAATCGAAGCCAATAACCCTCTCCCAGTATTAAGAAATCGGTAGGATAATATGTTTCATTAAATCCAAAAAGTGTTTCTTCAATAGCATCAGGAAAAAGTGATATTACTGAAGCATCAGTGACGCTTAGGGGAAGACCAACCAAATTCCAACCTGCAATAGTTTGGACTTCGATAGAAGAAATGTTCTCAAAGAATAAATCAATAGAAATAAATTGTAATTCCATCCATCCGGGTATATCAATCCAAATCATTGAATCATTAATCGTGTAGGTTAAAATTTCAAATAAATCGTCAATATTCCCCATCACAAAAACTGAATCTAATATTTCAAAATCATCTCCGGTTAACCCAACTCTGAAATCTCCAATTAAATAAGGATTATGGTTTTCGATTCCAAGGTAAGGAATTTGTGCAGAAATTGTATTGTGAAATATAATGGAATCACTATTTGAAAATTGGTATAAATCAATTAACGAATTGTTAAAATTTCTGGAGCACTCAAAACGAATAAATTGATCATCCTGGATTATATTCACTGCTTCCGCCCAATAAGCCCTCGATGGTTCATCCAGATTGACATTGATATCAAGTGGATTGTCCGTCAATTCAAATTGTTCCATCCAATTGCAGACATGGTGTTCATCCATGACACTGAATCCGTGTCCACCTCCTGGATTGGTTTCGATCCACATATTTTCATTATACCCAAAAAGTAAATTGTAAAGGTCTTCTGCATGATAGCGGTGTGGTTCCGAAGCGCCAAAATCCAGATAAAGCGGAGTATATTGAAGATTATAATGCATGCTCTGGGTTGAATCCACAAAATATACCGCTGAGTTTCGATGATATTCAAACGGGACTTCCTCTGGTGTTCCTCCAAACCATTCTATCATGCTGTTATTTCCATCCATTTCGTAATACCGACGTTCACAATCTAAAATTCCCGAACCAGATGCAGTAGCGGCTACCATGGGACTTTGGGGGTCTAAATGATTATTGGCGAAGATAGCACCGGCGGCACCGCCCATGGAACCTCCCACCATGTAAATCCTGTCCGGATCAATTAAATAATGATTCTGGAGCCAGATGATCGCCCATTCAACAAATTCCTGCGCTCCCTGATGATTATAATTGTTTGCAGATCCTCCATAGGGGGATAAATAAAACCATCCTCTTATATTTGCTTCTTCATCAAATTCCGTATAATAGCTGGAATTTTCATTTCCGCCCCATTGGTGAAA
Organism: uncultured bacterium; assembly: GCA_964606925.1. Lineage (GTDB taxonomy): Bacteria > Fidelibacterota > Marinisomatia > Marinisomatales > AB-629-J13 > AB-629-J13. Next base: position 627 of record CAZSIH010000104.1, on the reverse strand, counting down.
TCCTACAACTAAAGGGACAGGTTCAATCCCTAAATAATTAAATGGAATTTGATAAGAAAAGACATCAACCGTGTCATTTTCCATGATGACATATTCGGTATGGATTGTTTGACTTTGGATAAATCCAATGAGAAAAAAAGATACCCAAACCGTTCTAAAGTTTATCAACGTCATTTTACGTAGTAAATTTAGAATTAATTTCTTAGTTTTCCGTCTTAAAATTTTGACAAAACGGGAATATTATGGCGTCTAATATTGTCTAATAGGTTCATGAACTATGAATTTAAGAATTCCGAATCAAGGAAAAAATAGGATTTTTTGAACTAAATTCCAACGCTAATCACTTATCGCTAACAGGAGAATTATGATTAATCAAATAGTAAGATCAACTACAGGAATATTGTTACTAAACTTATTATGGGCACAATTCACCCTTCAGGACGGTGAACCGGACAGGACGGTTCTGCATTTCTCACATGGAGATGTATCATTTGAACCTCAGGGAGATTATACAAAACTGATTCCCTCAAAAGGAGGAACAACCACAGACTACGGACAACCGGAACTCCCACTATTTTCCACACTGATACAAGTAGAATCAGACAAGGAATATTCAGTATCATACAA
>CAZSIH010000103.1:0-6040 GCA_964606925.1 uncultured bacterium | reverse complement strand
AACACCTACCCAACCATAATGGAAGATATTGAACGGTTGGAATTGGTTTTTGGTCCAAGCTCTGCTCTCTATGGTCCTAATGCCCACAATGGACTATTAAATATTATCCCTAAACACCCTAATGAAAAACCAGGTCTTGATATATCCTACACATCCGGATCCTCAAATTTTCAGTCACAGAGATTGAGATATGCAAAGGCTGGTGATCTTTTCAGTTATAAAATAAATTTGGAGAACAGTCAATATAAGGAGTGGGACTATGATAGAATATATGCACCTAAAGATACTGATAATGACAACAGATATTTATTGCAAGGAGAACCTTTTGTAGATGAAAATAATAATGGGAGGATGGACACTGAAAATTTTTATGATGCGGACCACAATGGAACATTCAGTCCGGATTATGACATTGAAATGAATTGTTTTCTAAATGGATGCGAAATTGATCCGGTTACCGATCTTCCCACATCTATATTAGATGAGTACGGTATAGAATACGATCCAGCTAATCTCATTCAAATTGAAAGGGGAGACGTAATCGGTAACGGTTTCTGGGATGACACAATTTACGATTCGTACGGATATATAATTACGCCAGCAGAAATTTTTACTGACCTGAATGAAAACGGTGTTTGGGATGATGGCGAACCATGGGAAGACAAAAATGGTGTATTTGATTATAAAGAGCAGTTTACAGATTGCGGATATGATAATAACGGCAATTACTTATGTGAAGGAGACGAAGGATGGCAACCCGAATTTGGAGATGGAATGCATACAGGTCCCGAAGGAATTCAATTGTTTCAATCTGACTTTGAAAAAGATATTTACACCAGGAAGTTTTTAACGTCATTTTATTATCAGTTGAATAATGAGACTGAGATATCGCTTGAGCCCTCACTCATCAAACAAAAGAATTATATCCCTTATGACATGGGGTATCTATTCACCACTACCACTTACTCAACCATTTCTACAAAACTTTTGCGTCCAAATTTTTCTGCTTCGCTAAACTATGATTTTATGGATGGTGAAATAATAACCAGTGAGGAATTATACAATGCAGCCATAATATTATTCAATGGTGATATTGACAGGTCTGTCAAACTGCTTTCAAAGGAACCATTCTTAAAAAAATATAAAACTGTTTCAACCTATGGTGATTTTTCCGGCACAATACATGATCTGAATTCATTTACAAGATCACTGATCTATGGGATGGACTTTAGATATGATGCACCTGAAACAAACAGAAGTATCCTGAGAGATAGAGGCTCGAGCCAAAAATTTGTTTTTGATGGGTCACCTTTATCTAGTTCTACAATCGGTGAAGACATCAGCATCCTCCAGTATGGAATGTATGCTCAACACTCCGCAGACTGGTTGAACAATATTGAAACTGTATTTGCATTGAGATTTGATAAACATTCCCACTACGATGATTTTTATTTAAGTCCCCGATTTGCGGTTAAATGGGATGGGTTGAAAACGGCTAACATCAGACTTACTTATAACCGTGCCCACCAGGTTCCGTCCCTATTTCATTTGTTTGGTAATATATATCAACAAAACGTGATAATCCTTGCGGAAGATTTATATGGAAACATATTTCAAGCAGGTGACCCTACCAATTATGATGTCTATGGGAATGTAATTACTGATGATGGGGGTAGAACTGTAATGCGACCATATGTTCCCTTATTTGCAGGGAATGGATATGGTTTCACCCTAGACGATTCAATTTTTGTGGATCCGCTTGAAGTAGAGGTTGTCGATTCCTACGAATTTGGAATTAAGGGGATGCCCGTTAAAAATTTGTTTGTTGATCTAAATCTTTATTACTCAAAATTTCACAACATGATTAGCACTACACAATATATTCAAACAATATTTCCTCATGATCCACCATACAGGACTAATCAACTAACCCATATCGGTGATTCCGAAACAGACAAACGGGATATTTTATTCACTTATGTGAACCTCGGTGAAATTGAATATTTAGGGTTTGATGTTTCTTTAGAATATCAGTTAAATAATAAAACTACATTGGGTGTTTCTTATTCTTTTTATAATACTCTCGATCTAATTGAAAAACAAAAAGAAACAAGCTATATTGGAAATGATTGGGCATGGGCTGAATATATTAATGGAAGTAGAGGTATGTCTCCCTATGATATTATGCATTTTAATGCACCTACGGAGAAATATACGTTTGGCGTTTCTGTTAACGACCTGTTTTTTCGTGGGTTGTACTTTGAACTCTCAGGTAAGTACAACTCCCAGTTTAATTTTGAGAGTGGTGGATGGATTTACTCAGAGGATGAACAAAACCTGAGCTATCTTTATACGGGGTGCGGCTGTGAGGGATTTGCAAATAAATTTTTCGATACCAGAACTCCGCTGGGAGGGAATGTTATATATGATTTGAAACTTAATTATGATATTTCCCAAAACCTGAGAATAAAACTGTCTATAAATAATTTAACGGATAAGGATGATGTACGATTGGTAGGTTCCCCTAAATCCAGAAGATTTGGTTTATTGGAGTTAAATTACCATTTATAAATAATCCCTGATTTCCCCCTCTGTACCGGTAAAATTGTCCTGTTCCTGAAGGAATATTTATTCAGTCCCGGAATTGATATTTAGCTTAAATACTATCAGGTCTTTTTCAAGATAACCATTGTACAATCATCTGGTAAATCACCACCAGCCAACCATTCATCTGTAATTCTAACCAGTTCATCCTGCATTGTGGTTATGTCATTTTTTATGTTGTCCAGCAGGCATTTTTCTACAGCTTCATAACTCAGCAGTTCGCCTGCCGGGTTTGGCGCTTCAGGGAAACCATCACTCATCATAACGAATACATCCCCTGAATTAAGGGTAATTTCCTTTGTATTTACTATCATGTTTGGGAGTGATCCCAATGGCAGACCCGGAATCAGGATTTCCTTCATTTCTTCTTTTTTAGCAATATAGTGATAAGCAGGAGGCATTCCTGCAGAAGTAAATATCATCTTATTCCCATCAACCTTCGCCATATTAACACACATTCGGTTTAATCCTAGTTTTAGCTTAATAAGGGTTTTATTCAATTGAAGAAGTATATCTTTCGGATTGTCAAGAGGAGCAGAGACAAGAACAGATTTTGTAATGGAGACAATATTTCCTGCTGTCAATCCGTGACCTGTTGCATCTCCGCAGATCGCATAAAAAGAACCGTCAGAATTTTGGAAAAAATCATAATAATCTCCTCCAACCTCTGTGGAAGTTTTTTGATATCCGGTTATGCTGAATCCTTTAAATTCAGGCAGTTTTTCCGGTAATAGGGAAAGTTGAAACTCCCGTGCCAGTTCCAGTTCCTCTTGCTGCCGGGCAATTTCAGCATCTCTCAGACGTTTAGATTCCAGGTTTTTCTTTTGGTAGTTAACGGATGTAAAAACAGTCAAAGATATCAGAATAATGAGTATTCCCCAGAAGGGGACTGCTGTTTTTGGATTGAGGTACCATACAGGCACAACTTTAAAAGGAATAGACAGGATTTTCGAAAAATTAAAGTGAGAATCAAATGATTGTATTTCGTAAGAATAATGTCCTGATGATTGAGGATTAAATTCAAACAAGCTCAGGTTTTGAGAAACGGACCAATCCAAACTCATTTCAGGTATCCTGAAACGAAAATTCCGATTTTCAATGCGGTCATTATAATTGATAGGGGAAACTTCAATAAATATTCTGTCATTTGTGATTGATTGGATAATTTCTGTACTTGCACCGTTAATTGATAAATCACCACTTGGAGTCCGGATGTTATTGATGGTAAGCGGAAAACTATATTCTGTTGAATTATAGTAAGATATTCCATCTTTCCCTCCGAACATCATAGTGCCGTTTCCCATGGAGGCAATTGACCCAATAGTATTGCTGATCAAACCATCTTTTTCATTTAAAGAGATCCATAAACCGTTATCATAACATGACACTCCTCCACCAAAAGATCCTGCCCAGATTCTTCCCTTATTGTCAACCTCCAAAACCCGGGTTTCATTATGGGCTAACCCATCTGATGTAGTAAATATTTTTATGGATTGACCATCATAAACTGCGACTCCTGATTCCATTCCGATCCAAAGATTATTATCAAGATCAATGGCAAGTGAATAAATCCTTTTATCCGGAAGTTCAACACCTAATTTGGTAAACATTTTTCCATCCCAAATACTGATCCCTCCGCCATAACAGGCGAAATATATTCTATCTTCAGCAGCCTGAATAATATCATATACATTGTTGGAAGAAAGTCCATCCGCCATATTGTAATTATAAAAATCATCGTTTTTATATGCTGTTACCCCGCTTCCATCAGAACCAAGCCAGGTTACACCATTCTTATCGGATAAAATAGTTGTAACGATATTAGACGGCAGTCCGTCTTTTGAACTAAATGACTGAATTCGTCCCTTTGAATATTTCGCAAATCCTTTTGTCGTCGCTATCCATAACAATCCCCTGTCCGTATGATGAAGATCTAAAATAACATTGGACGGGATACCATCATTTATATTCAATCCTTTAATTATTCGCTCTCCTTTAAGATGAATTAATCCGTCGTCTGTCCCCAGCCAAACATTGTTATTCTTTGATTTGGAAATAGCCCGTACTATGGTTCCTTTGAACACATTCTCATTTGTTAGATTTCTAAAGGTAAACGGATCATAAAAAAACAATCCTGCTCCAAAAGTCCCGATAAAATATTTTCTATCATTTGTGAGATTTATGGAATATACTTTTTGATCTTCGATTTGGTTTTCTGAATCACCGGGGGATTTTATTTGAGTAAATTTTTTCCCATTGTAGTAATAGAGTCCCCTATCTGTACCCACCCAAAGATTTTGATCTTTATCCATGAAAAGAGATTTAATAACATTTGAAGATAACTTACCATAGTCTTTTACTTTTGTTATGGTGCCCCTCTTAATTTTGAATAAACCTTTTAAAGTTCCTATCCATGCTTCTTCAGATGCTGTTGCGGCAATACTTGTAACTTTTGAATCTCCAAAATAATTTGTAAGATCATATTCTTTAAGCAAACCTCCGTCGTTGTAATAAACCATCCCTTTTCCGCCATACCATACTTCGCTCTTAAAGCCTTCAGCATTTTGAAAATACTTAATAGCTGTTATTATTTTACTTCCTAAATTAATGTTGGAATTGAATTTTCCTCCTTCATGTGTGAATACTCCCTTTTCGGTTGTTAAGACAAGATTCCCGTCCCTATCAATCGCAGATGTATATATTATTTTTCCATAGAGTCCAGTGACCTGAGTGAATCTTCCATCCTTGAACATATGTGCACCATTTGTTTCAGACACGGCAATAAGATCACCTGCAGATGTTCTAACGACATTTTTTATATTGCTTGCCGGAAGTCCTGATTCAGTTCCGTAATTCTTGAAAGTTGTTCCGTTAAAATGAGTAACTCCACTCGTTGTGGACAGCCAAATCGTATTGTCATCATCCACAAAAACATCGTAAATATAGTTACTGGATATACCGTCAACCGTAAGAAAATTTTTCCATACTCCTTTGTCTCCGGATATTTCATGAGTTTGGGAAAATAGAACGGATAATAAAAAGACAAAAAATAGAGAAAATTCTTTTTTCTTCATTTTAATGAGTTCCTTAAAAGATTTTGATGAATTGAAAAGGAAATTTAATTATTCCACTAAATCAAATTTTAACGATAAAATTATGATTAACACTCTTTAATTTACTCAAATAATTTATCAAGAAAAAATCCACATTTTTCATTATTATAATTCGGCATTGGAATTACAATCTCAAATTTCAAACTCCATTCCGGCTTTTATTAACCTTTTTATCAAGGTATTTCCCATTGCAGTTGCAGGAGTGAGAATTCCGTAGTTTTGAGATAAAGTATCCTTGTCCATAGCAAGGCAAACTGCTGACTCAGCGATCATGAGAGCCGTCCCGGAATAACCGGGATCGGATTTGCAGGAAACGGTTACTT
>CAZSIH010000102.1:0-6402 GCA_964606925.1 uncultured bacterium | reverse complement strand
ATCACATCCAACAACGTCCGGCATTTTAATGCTGTTTCTTCCCATTCTTTTTCAGGAATCGAATCGTGGGTAATCCCTGCCCCGGCATAGAGCACTGCCCGAGTCCGCAGTATCTGCATACAGCGGAGATTAACATAGAGTCGGGAAACACCATCCATATTCACCGGACCTAAATAACCGCTGTAGAATTCCCGATTCAAATGTTCGTTAGCAGCAATAAAACGCAGGGCAGAAAATTTCGGCATACCGCATACAGCTGAAGTTGGATGAAGTAAATTTAGCATGACCGTCCCTAGTTCAGGGAAATGGACTTCATTCAAATTCACATTATACTCTGTTTTCAAATGAATCATGTTTCCGGCTCGAACTGACCGGGGTCCCGTCTCTTCAAATTCTCGAAAACGAATTGTTTTGAATTGTTCAATAATATAGCGGCTTACCATGGCTTGTTCCTCGATCTCTTTTTGATTCCACGCCGCTTCAGACAGTTGTTCACTTTCAGGAAATGGTTGTGTCCCTGCCATGGATACAGTTCTGAAATGATCACCTGACGATTCAATTAGCAATTCTGGTGTAGCCCCCATCCAAGTTCCATGCCCGGGAATGGATACCAAGCTAACAAATGCATCAGGATATGCTTTTTCAAGGCGATTGAATTGATCGATCACTTCAAATTTTTCGGCTAATGGTTCGTCATAAGTCCGGGCAGAAACCACTTTGTCAAATTCCCCTTCTTCTATGGCTGTAATACCATTTTCCACCATTTTAATAAAATGTGATTTTTTTTCCGAAATTTCCGTATCCGGCCGTGTATTCAAATGATAAGATATTTTTCCATTTTTCTTCTCCGAGCCTTTGTGTCTCCGTGGTTCACCTTTTACAGTTGTCCATACACCTTTTTTAAAAGAAGCAAAAATATCAGCTTTTAAAAATAACGTTTCATTCCCTTCCGGATTCATAAACGGGCTAACTAAAAATCCAGATTCTGTGTTTTGAAGATCGATGCGACCTTTAGCTGGGGATTCAGAAAGATCCGCAAGAAAATAAGCGTTATCGTCTCTCGGACATCGCCAAACAGCCACGGAACCATTCATGACCATGGCACTGGACCAAAGTGATTTTAAATCCGTCTTTTTTTCTGTGACCGTCTTCATATTATTTCTCTGGTTCTCCGTGTATTCACTTTTTATCAATCACTGCCAATGTCAATCGACTTACAGCCACCAACTCATCGTTGTCATTTTTCATCTCAATATTCCATACCTGAATCCTTTTCCCCAGTTTGATGGGTTTTGCAATGCCATGAACCCATCCACTCCGAGCACTTCGTAAATGATTACAGTTAATTTCAATACCCACAACCGTTTTGCCTTCATGATCCACTTTCATCCCGCCTGCAATACTCCCTAATGTTTCAGCTAAAACCGCTGAAGCGCCACCATGAAGCAATCCGAGTGGTTGCTTTGTACGTTCGTCCACAGGCATTTTCCCACAGATATAATCAGATCCAAAATCCGTTATTTCAATTCCCAACACTTCTGTAATTGTATTTTTCTGAAAATCATTTAGTTTTTCTAAAACTTTTTCTTTTTCCATTATTTTTCTCCTATATAAAGTGTGCAAATGCCAAATGTCAGTGGAATGGCTTTACAGTTGTTTAACCCAACAGATTGCATCAGTGTCATAAATTCTTTCCGTGTAGGAAAATTCATGATTGAGTCCGCTAAATATTCATACGCTGCAGGATTTATGGTAAAAAGACGTGCCAGTTTTGGTAAAACACCATTCAAGTAGAAACTATATATACTCCGCCAAAACCCCGATTCTGGGGTTGTGAGTTCCAAAACCATAACCTGTCCATCTGAAACAATAATTCGTTTCATTTCTGACAATGCTTTCTCTTTATCTGGAATATTTCGTATCCCAAAAGCGATAGCTGTTACATCAAAGGAATTATTATCAAATTCAATATTCGTTGCATCGCCCCATTTCAATTCAACACGACGTTTCAGATTTTGATCATCTACTTTTTTCAATCCATTATTCACCATCTCCTGAACAAAATCCACGCCCACAACACTTACATTAGGAAATGTATTCGCACAATCTAAAGCAAGGTCACCTGTTCCAGTGGCAACATCTAAAAACCGGTTTGTGTTAAAGAAATTCATCTCTGATACAGTTCGTTTCCGCCAAACCACATCACGTCTCCCGGAAAGAAAACGATTCAAAAAATCATATTTATCCGTAACGGAAGCAAAAATAGCTTTAACAATTCCAATTCGCTGATCATCACTCATTTCCTGAACGGATGGATATTCTATATTTTGTTTTAATTCATTTTTCATAAGTGTTTAAGAATTGGGGTTTTCAAGTGTTCACGAGTGATAGCTAACTTTAACACTCGAACACTTCAGCACCTTCGCACTCACGAAAGTCCCTTGGTAAAAAATATTGTTATCCCTTTCACCCATTCTTTTCTATCAAAATGTTGCTGATTCCCCATTTCCATGGCTTCATGATATTCCTTCAAATATCGATTGAGAACTGCATCTAAATAGAATACAGCCTGTTCTTTATCTAAATTCGGATCCAATTCATTTCGATCCTTGGCATCTTGAATAATGTTTCCTAAATAATCGTTTGACATGGTCTGTAGTTCGCTAACGATCTTTTTCCGGTTGGGAGAATCACCAGAATAAATGAGTCGAAAATAGATGCGGGCCAATCGTGGATGTTCCGTGATGAATTGAACGCCGGCATTGACAATCTTTGGGAGCCGTTTTTCAAATGAATGATTGACTGTTTCATCACGTACCTTACGTAGATATGCCTTCACTTCCTCCAGCGCCAAATGGTAAATATGGAAGTAAAGACTGCTTTTAGTCTTAAAATAATTGAACAAAGAACCTTTGGCAATACCGGCCTGCTCCACCACTTTATTCATAGATGCAGTTTCATATTCCCGCTCTGCAAATTCAGAAATGGACGCATCCACGATTCGGGTTTGCTTCTCTACTGGCAATTTTTCAAAAGGATTCATAGTGTATTAAATAAATGATTATTATATTGACCGGGTGGTCAAGTTAATAATAATTATAAATTCATAAACAATATTTCTTAAAAAAATGTTAAATAGAATAAAATACCTTACATCCGGAGAATCTCATGGCAAGGGTCTTTTAGGTATCATCGAAGGTTTGCCTGAAGGACTGGAAATTTCTGAAGATTACATTGCTTTCCAATTAAACCGGCGGCAAAAGGGACATGGCAGAGGCGGCAGGATGAAGATCGAACAGGACGCCTCTGAAATATATACCGGTGTGCGTCACGGCAAATCTCTTGGCGGACCCGTTGGGCTCATTATTGAAAACAAAGACTGGAAAAACTGGACCAAGAAAATGTCCGCCAGCCCGGTGGAAGGCGAAATTAAAAAAGTGACTCTGCCCCGGCCCGGTCACGCTGACCTTGCAGGAATTCAGAAATTTGGTTTTGATGACATTCGCAATGTTCTCGAACGGTCATCTGCAAGGGAAACGGCCATGCGGGTTGCACTGGCATCCTTATGCCGTAAGCTCATTAAAGATGTAGGTATTGAAATCGGCAGCCGGGTAATTCAGATCCACAATATTGTGGACAAAACACCCATTCCGGATAACCTCACCCCGGAAGGTTTAAGCGAAAAAGCAGATGCTTCCCCGGTTCGCTGTTTAGACAAAGAGGCTGAATCAGCTATGATGGAAACCATTGATAGCGCCAAAGCTGATGGCGATTCTATCGGCGGCATATTTGACGTGATTGCCACCGGTTTGCCCTATGGACTCGGATCCCATACCCAGTGGGACAAGAAACTCCACGCCCGCATTGCCGCCACCATGATGAGCGTTAACGCTTTTAAGGGTATTGAGATCGGCGCTGGTTTTTCCGGAGCCGGAAAACTGGGCAGTGAAGTCCATGATGAGATCGGCTGGGACGGTGAAAAATATGTGCGCTATTCAAACAATGCCGGTGGGATTGAAGGAGGCATGAGCAATGCCCAACCCATCATTTTACGAATGGCTATGAAACCCATCCCCACCTTAATCAAACCACTTCGGTCTGTAGATATTCATTCTAAAGAAGCAAAAGATGCACACAAGGAAAGAACTGATTCTTGTGCCGTTCCAGCCGCATCCATCATTGCAGAAAGTATGTTATGTTTTGTCCTTGCAGATGCACTTCTTGAAAAATTTGGTGGGGATTCCATGGATCAATTAAAAGCACATATGGCTATATCAGCAAAATATTAACCATGAACCATATTTACCTCACCGGCATGATGGGGTCTGGAAAATCAACAGTTGGGTCTATCATTGCGGATACATTAAATCTCCCTTTTATTGATCTGGATAATGTAATTGAAAAATCTGCCGGCAAAACTATTGCTGCAATATTTGTAGAAGATGGAGAAAGTCAATTCAGATATTTAGAATCCCAAACGCTAAAACTGTATGCAAACGGCGGGCGGGCGATTATATCCTGCGGCGGAGGTATAATTCTATCTGCAGAAAATAGGGGTTTGATGAAGCTGACCGGGAAGGTTGTTCTATTGTCAGCCAAAATAGACACTTTGCTTTCCAGGATAAAAGCACCTGCATCGAGGCCATTATTAAATCAAGTGCATACGGAATCTTCCTTGATAGATATTTTGAATGAACGTGAAATTCATTATAAGTCCACAGCAGATTTAGAAATCGATACAAATAACTATACACCTGAAGAAATAGCGAAAAAAATAATAGACACTTCCAAATCATGAATACAATCAATGTGAATCTTGGGGATAGATCCTATCCTATCCACATCGAACAAGGCTTATTAGAGAAAATTCCTGCAATTCTATCCGATTATAATCATGGTCAGAAATGGGTTATTATTACTCAAGACCGCTTAATGGAGCTTTTCGGTAATCAGATCAAGGAGAAACTCTGTAATAATAATTTTGAGTGCATTGCTATCAATATTCCTACTGGCGAGCCTGCAAAAAGTTTAGAGGAATACCAGGCTGTTGTCAGCAAAATAATTGCAGCAAAATGTGATCGGACGGCAACCATACTTGCATTGGGGGGCGGTGTCGTTGGTGATGTGGCTGGTTTTGTTGCAGCTACGTTTATGCGGGGAATCGAATATTTTCAGATCCCTACAACACTGCTGGCCATGGTGGATTCATCCATTGGCGGAAAAACGGGTATCAATACTGCAGAGGGTAAAAATCTAATTGGCGCTATTTTTCAACCCAAGGGTGTTCTAATTGATCCTGACATACTGCAAACTCTTCCGCAAGATGAAATTTCAGCCGGGCTGGGTGAAGTCATTAAATACGGCGCTATTTGGGACAAAGAGTTCCTGCTTAATGTTTCATCCTGGTTGGATAATCCTGTTTCATTTCCCCTTGAAAAAGCTATCGCTCGTTCATGCCAAATCAAAGCAGATGTGGTAGCGCAGGATGAGCGGGAAGTCGGCTTACGTCGCATTCTGAATTTTGGTCATACGATTGGCCATGCCATTGAAACCCACGTAGGGTATGGAAAAATTCGTCATGGTGAAGCTGTTTCTTATGGTATGCAATGCGCCGGATGGATATCGAACCAATTAGGTTTTTTACCAGAAGAAGAAGTAGATACATTAATCTCAACCATCCATAAACTGCCCCTGCCAAAACTTCCTGAACTTATACCAAAAGAAATCAATTATTACGTCAGGAATGATAAAAAAGTGATCAACGGTGTTTTGCATTTTGTCATACTGGAGAAGCTTGGCAAAGCCACTACGAGTGATACAGTAGATGATAATTTGATCGCTCAATCATTGAAGATGATCCAATGAAAATTTTAGTATTAAACGGTCCTAACCTGAATTTAATAGGGCAGCGTGAACCTGAAATATATGGATCCGAATCACTGCATGATATAGAGAAATGGCTGGCTGAACAGCCGCAAGCAATGAATCATGAATATAGCTGGCTGCAATCCAATCATGAAGGAGAGCTCATCGATCATATTCATGGAGCAATGGGTAATTACGATGGTATCATTTTTAACCCCGGGGCATTTACACACTATTCATATGCATTACGGGATGCGATTGCGTCTGTGAGTATTCCAACCGTTGAAGTTCATTTAAGCGATATTCATTCAAGGGAAGATTTCCGTAAGATTTCTGTTATCAAGGATGCCTGCTTAACCCAGATATCCGGGTTGGGCAAACATGGATATTTAGAAGGACTGAAGGTACTAACCGATCAGGAATGATATTCCTGGATTGATTTCACTTCAATTTTTTGTCCAGTCAACCGGCTCGCCCTAACTGCTGCATCTGCACCGGATAATGTAGTAATGGCAACTATCCCTTTTTGAATACACG
>CAZSIH010000101.1:0-6642 GCA_964606925.1 uncultured bacterium | reverse complement strand
GCTATATTACCGATTGGAGTTTTCATTCCTCCGGAAAGGCTGTTGTAATTTATTCCGGCGAACCAATTTACCCGGGAAAAGAAAATGTTTGAACCGTTCATGTAAACCAGTGCGGCAGGATTGTAAAAGACGGACGAAGCATCGGTAATTATTGTCCCCACTACACTGTTTGCCATTCCCACAACCCTGGCATCAGGGCTGATGTCAAGAAAATGAGATCCGGATGTACCAACTTTCTCAAAATCCTGTTGACCAATTGCAAGAGTTATTAACAAAAATGGGATTATCCTAATTGGAATTTGTTTCATGACTGTTATCGAAAAATGGCGAATTTACCGATGTATTTTTCAAGATCTTTAGATGATTGTCCCACAATACTGACATCCGGCGCTTCAACTACATACACATATATTCCGCTAACAACAGATTGGTTATTTCTTGAGACCAGGTCCCAGTATTCATCAGCGTATCCATTTGTATGCTCAATCACTTTAATCAGATCACCGCTTAAAGAAAAAATGGAAATTTTCGCTACCGGAGGGAGATTGGTGAACTTGACTCGGTCCTCATATTGTTGTTCCCACTCAGCCGTACCCCGGTAGGGATTAGGGACAACCAATACTCGATCAAGGGATAAAATATCATCACCGGTTTCATAAAGAGTCCCGGGGAAAACCGGTATCGGAGCATTATCTGCAGACTTTTTATAGTTGCTCAACGGAGAATATGATGGCAGGAGTTCCTGCCCTGCTTCCTCCGCAGATTTGTAACCATCATAAGCAGACACAGCATAATAATATGGAATACCTTCAAGTGGAGTATTGATACTGTCACCCCATGTGTTTACACCGCCTATATCTTCAAACTGGTTTTGTATGGGAGGAAGATCAAGTAAAATCCAGTCTCCGCCAATCGTCTTTTCATTCAAAGTATCACCGTTTACATTAACAACAAATATGGGATCGTCCCGATTGTCAAAACTAGCAATCATTTCCCAATCCTGAGGATTGTAGGAAGCACGATAAACTTGGTAACCCTCAAAGTCAATTCTTCCCAGATTTGCATCGAAGGAGAACTCAGCTCTTGTGTCCCACGCTAACCTTACACCTCCGCTCAAAGGACTGTACGATAAATCGGGCACTGCCGGTGGAATTGGAAGGTTCCAGTGAACATCCTCATCAAAAGAATTAGGATTATAAGGTGAGCCTTCCTTACTTCCTGAATAATATGCCTTAATTGCATTATCGGAATTCTCCCTTAATCCCTCTAATCCCGTACCGCAGGTTAAGGCGAAGACCACTTTGACAGTATCTCCTTCAGGGACATCAAAAGGTCCTGTGGTGAGAAGGAATCGGTAATCAAACTGAGGAAAGCCCAATTCAAGCGGGTTATTCAGAAACCGTTTACCTTGACTGGCTACATGCTGTCCTAGCATATAATCCAGTTTGTCGCCATCGAGGTCCATAGGGTCGCTTTCCCAGTTCCACCACTGATGGGAAAAGGCTCCCATATAATCTTTTCCATTTTCTACTGTGTTCATGGGGGCCGGAGTAAAAATAAGGCTACCTCCAAGAAATCCCTCATTTGGTGGGGATTTTTCACGTTCTCCGTAATCATTTGCAGAAGATCCGGGATGATCTCCATCATAGATATAAGAAAGACTCCTAGGAAATTGGTAGCCTTTAAGTAAATTACCGTCTATAATGGCAGGTTCTCCAGCAACCCGCCCAAATTCGGGAACATCTTTTTGCCAAAACAGCGTATCTCCTTTTTCATCAAACAGTACTGCCCATTCATCATAAAAACCGTCCGGTTCAGCACCTCCCGGATTATAGTTGGGGTTTTGTGGAGCATCCTTTAAATATGGCACTCCCCATTCATCATATCCTGTAATACCATCATTGTCAAGATCAAAAGGATCTACTACATCCATTATATCGGAATTTGTGTTTCCTCCGTCCCATCCTTCATAATCTACCAAATCATCAATGTGCGGTTCAGAATCATCGGAAGAAGAGACATCAATATCATACCAGTAGGCAATATATACATCTTCCAGATATCCGTTCAATCCGGTATTAATTATGTAATATTCATAAGCGATGAAATCGTCATATTCCGGAAGACTCCAAGTCAATCCTCGCTGAACAACCTTTAACCCAAGAGGAGAATGATTACTTTCAGGATGGGACTCTAAATCATCATAAACTACATAGCTGTCTTCCAGTGATCTTGATTTTGTATTTTCGTTTCCATGGATGTCTTTACTGATTACTGAACCCATTTCTCCAGAGAATCCTGAGGTGGGAAGATACTCAACATGGGGATTGTAAAAATAAGTGGTTACCGCCGGTTCTCCACCTATTTTTGTGCCTAACCATAATCCTGCATCATAAAGATAGTTGTTGGCAGAACCACCAGGCCACTGAGCGGATGGACGTCCGGTGGATGGTGAGTTTGGATCTCCAATACTGCCATAATTGGTAATTGCGGACCACAAATTATTTGTAGTATGATTAAAAAAATCTTTTTCAGATCGTGTAGCCATAGTTTTAGGGTTTGAAGGCGGATTTTGTGTTTCGATTCGGTTTTTGCCGAAAATATAATCGATAAGAACAATGTGTGTAACTAACACCAACCCTAATGGGAGTAATAGTGTATTTTTTCTCACAGAAGTTAAAAACCTATTGTGAAGCCGATTTGGAAACGACGTTTTTCCTGATAAATCGCAGGGTGCATGTAAGGTCCCCGTTCGGGATTTAGTTTATTAGCATCTATTTTCCCATCGTGATCCAGATCCACATTTGACATGTATCCAAAGAAATTTTCTTGTCCATCGCTTGCAGTGACTTCTCCATCGCCGTTACTGTCGAATTGTGTCACAAGCTGTCGGTACTGATGATACCAATTCAAATCATTTACCTGTCTAAAACGCTGTAGATTGAAAAGATTGGTGATGTACATAAACAGATTCCCGTTGTATTTCCCTAATTTTATCTTATAGCTCAATCGCATATTGGATGTCATGTACCATGGATATGTTTCTGTGTTTTCAACCACAATCCGCCCCTGCTCAGGTTTTGTGTACCGGGTTCCACTACCAAAATTAACCGCCATTGCTGTAAGAAAATCTTTGTAGGAAAGATTAATATTAGCATTAAATGTATGGCGTTGATCCCATTCCAAATATGACTCAAAAGTCGGGACAATATTGCCTGACCATTCGGTGATATAGCCCTGTCCTACTGTACTGCTTTTTCCCTTAGCGACTGAATAAGTATAATTTAATTCGCCGTAGAATAACCCGGGTGGACGTCTTAACAGGATGAGTTCAAACCCACGGACATTCCCGTAATCACGGTTGTAATACGTTGTGTACCAGTCACTTACAGTCCAGTAAATTGGGCGTGTGTCTGTAAGTCCGAAAATATTTTTATAAAACCCTTTAGCTTCGATCATTGAGAGCGCAGTAAGCTGGTATCGCACTCCAACTTCATAAGAAACAGTCAATTCCGGATCAAGGTTCGTATATCCGACAATAGGAAATCCGCCTCCCATATTGTAGGTAATATTCCTGAACATATACTGCAATGCTGGTCGTTGATAATATCGACCATAGTTAAAATACAGCATAGCTTTGTCTGTTATAGGATGAGATATGCCAAGCCGTGGTGCGAAAATCAGTTTATTTTTTGCATCCTGAGGATTTTTGATAGGGCGGATTTCACGACCATATTTATCTGTCTCAAGAAGACTGTGTTCGTATAAACCGGAAGCATCTTTCCAGCCTTGATACTGTTCCGGTACCCCATCTCCATCCCAGTCATCGTAATCATCACTGGTCCAAGTCGGGTCAGTTTCATCCTCCGGATATATGGCGTTAGGCAAAAAATACTCCATACGAATTCCTGCGTTTACAATGATACCGGGGTATTCCATTTTGTCACTTATGTAACCTGAAAGTTCCCGTGGTTTCACAGTATAATATTCCGCATACCCATATCGATCCGGCGGCCAAAAATTTGTCAGGTTATAATCTTTTAACTCCAGCCCAGTGGTGAGTTTATGATGAAGTGTGAACTGACTCACAAGCTCAGACTTCATGGTAGTTGTTACCTTTTTATCATAATGATAATGGTCCCTTAAAAAAGTATAGGGATGTGCGGCGCCAACACCGTAGAAATCACCGCTGGCATGTTTGAATCCCTCATCCGGAATGTCGGTCCAGGGCATCCAGAAAAACCGCCTGTCATAATCATCAATAACTCCATCGCCATTCCAATCCCGTTCAGATTCATCAACATAATTATTATGATTAGCATCATGAAACATATCACTTGGATCATCAAATCCTGATATGGAATTATCCGGATTATACGTATCAAGAACGCCATTTCCATTCAAATCTTCATATCTGTTGTCTCCATCACCATCAATATCCCAATCGAGGTTTTGGTCATAGATGCCATTTCCGTTAAGATCGGAATACCACTCCCCTTCATCCCAATGGTTGTTTCCATTTAAATCTTCAAAGGATTCAGTTCCCCAGTAAAGATCAAGTATTCCATCACCGTCCGTATCTTCATTTAGTCGCTCTATAATATTCGATTCCAACATCGTGGTGTATTGAGCGATACGCAGAGTGTAGTAGGTGCGATCTGATAGGGTATGGGTTAAACCGATGTTCCACATATTACTGGTTCTGTCCCATACCGGCAGACGGTCAAACATTGAAAACTCTGTAAGACGTCCATTGCGGTCAAGGTCTTCTGAATCAAGAACATTATTGCCATTTATGTCTTCACCCTCATCAAGCACACCGTTACCATTCAAATCTTCAGTATCCAGCAACCCGTTTCCATACCAGGCGTCAATAGCGGATTCGGATTCAAGAATAAAGTTGCCGTTTTCATCTTCGTCAGCCATGTCTCCGTCAGGAGTAAGCAATTGACCGTTGGCATCATAATCTAACTCAAATGCTGAACCTGTCCAGCTTCCGCTATTATCAAGGTCATTAAAATATTCACCTTCATCCCATTGACCGTTCCCATTCCAGTCCGCATAAGGTTCATAATCGAAATACATATCAAGAACAAAATCTCCGTCAACGTCCTCAGTCTGCAGTCCGTCCTGTGACCACCAACTGCTGTAGAATCCCGGAATTTCCTCATCCTGCATAATACCGTCAGCAATTTCGCCAAATTCTCCATCATGTACATTCAAATAATCCGGGATAAATTCTGTAAGTTTGTCTTCACTCAATCTGTGGCTCCAACTATATGAAAAACCATCATTAAAATTAGAATGAGAATATAGTCCCGAAAAACTGAGTTTTATATTATCAGTTAACTTCAATGAAATCTTCCCGCTAAAATTGTTAAGATCTGAGAATTGGTTTTGAAGGTAACCATAGTCTTCATTAATCTCACCAGCAACTGAAAAGAAAGCCCTGTTTTTTAATACGGGACCACTGAGAAAGAACTCCATAGCTTTGAATTTGTGAGGGTTTTCTCCTGTGAAGGATTCAGAGACTCCATTTGATGTAGAATAACGAATATCACCAGCAAAGGTATTTCGCCCCTCACGACCGGTTACATTAATAACACCGGATTGGGCATTGCCATAATCAGCACCGAATCCACCTGTAATTATATTTGTTTCGGAGACTGCCATGATGGGAATATCGGAATCGTTTGGATTTCCTGTGAGCGGATCATTCAGCTGAATTCCATCGAATTGGTACACAATCTCAGATGTACGCCCTCCTCTAAAGTGCAGGTTTCCCCCTGCATCTTTCACACCACCTGCGGTGTATGCCACTGCATCCTCAATGGATGTTACTGCCATATCTTTCAAGTCATCGGAAGTAATGGTTCTGCGACTGTCAGTCTTATCCATTTGAATTAATTTACGCTCAGCTTCTACAATAATTTCTTCACCTTCAACTACAGTTGAAGTCAGGGAAAATTTTACATCAGTGGTTAAATCACCGGAAACTCTCACATTGGTAATTGTCATTGTGGAATATCCAATGATCCCTGCACTGACGGCGTATGTACCTGCAGGCACATTCAGAATTATAAAATACCCGTCCTCATTTACAGCTGTACCGATTACAGTTTCTGATATGATCACATTGGCACCCGGAAGCGGATCCCCAGTTTCTTCATCAGTTACGGTGCCTGTTATCTTACCGGTATTTCCTCCAAATAGAGGTTGTGTAAGGATAAATCCGAGGATTAAAAATAAAGCGAAATGGATTAGAGGTTTATCCATCCAGTCACTCCACAAATATTTTAAGTTGAATTATTTCTGACAACAAGATGTATAGGTGTTGGATATTTAGCACAATTCAAGTGTAATATGCATAAAACGAAGCCGAAATATCTGGAGATATTTCGTTATATCCAAATTATTTTTATGAGATACCGCCAAACTATTAGAATTTTTTGAAAATAAAAAACTCGCAGCAAATGTAAATGTTTTGGTTTTTTTAATTCCTTTTGGGAAAAATCAACTACCCATATTAATACTGAATAAAACGCTTTTCCCAAAATTTAACAGTCACCAGTAAATATTTTTTATTTTCAATCACCCTCCCGAATACATACTTTTAATCAGATCTGAATTGTGTGCAGTCAC
>CAZSIH010000100.1:0-6684 GCA_964606925.1 uncultured bacterium | reverse complement strand
GATTGATTCTCATTTGGTACAGTAAAACGCAGTGTGGTCTCAGGATTAAACGGATTTGGAAATGCAGGGTATAAAGAATAAGATTCAGGGATATCCATTCCTTTTTTCCTCAGGGACATGTGTGATGTTGGTTCAATCACAAACCTAATATTTAAACCTTTAGAATTTAATAACACTTCCTGACCAGAGGACATATCAGTTAAAACCCAGTCTCCTTCTCCTATTAAACTGTAATCAATCTGTAAATTTTCTTCAGTCATTATTTCAATCAAACATTCATTGTTACACAATTTCCAGTTTCCTTCAAATCGAACATCAAATGCACCAACTGGTGGTTTTGGAGGAAGACTGAATTGTAACATATCTTGTTCAGTAACGGGCAAATCAAAATATAATTTTTGTCCATTGAAACTTATCCAGGATGCATCATTGAAATTCTGATTTGTTGCAGTAGTACGTGCATTTGCACCAGTTGAAATAAAAATAGTACCGGCTTCATAGGTTCTCAGCCAATATCCTTTTCCGGGAATCAATTCATAAGAACCCTGATAACCGTTTGTGCCAAATCCATACAGGGTGTTGGGAACTAAAATGTCATTGGGGTCTGCAACAGAATATAAGGACACATTAAATGAAATCCCGCTGATCAAATTCCAGCCTTCAACCAAATTCAAGCTCATTTCATCCACTCTTATCCCTGTTAAAAGATGCATATCCGATTCTGGAAATTTAAGCCAGTATCCATTTCCAATTTCCATTTCGTCCACCAATTGGTATCCTTCATCAAAACTGTACAATGTATTTTCAATTGCATCGGGGAAAATAATTGTATAATCCCCATTTTCCACATCTGCCGGAAGACCTAACAGATTCCAATTTTCATCCAGTTGAATGGGAATAGATACTTCGGTCATATTGATGGTTGGTTGTGTGGTTACCAAAATAGCTGTTTCATCATTGAGTTCCATCGCCGCCGGAGCGTAGCCATTATCATAAGTATACTGAAGTCCCACAGAGCCCATGTGATTTTCAAGTCCGATGGTGCAATATCCTCCGTGTTTTGGAGTATATCCGTTAAAATTTCCGGATGAAGTATTATTAAATGTGTGATACTGCATTTTCATAACTCCATCTTCAAATGGAGGTGCAGAATCATTGTACAAGATTAGTTCAAATGTATTCAAAGAATTATAATTTTCCGTTTTCATATTTGACCATTCAACAATGAAATATTCATTGTCCGGATCAGCGTATATAAATACATTTCCATTACTGCTTGTTTTCAAGTCATCCCAAAAAACAGCAACCATAGGAGAAGGTCCTCCTGCACCTGGAACGGGATAATTCCTAAAGGATTCCAACTCACTTCCACCGAAGGTGATGAAACCGTTTGAACAGACGGTAATTGACGTATAATCTTCTCCATAGAATGAAAAGGAAAATGGCAGATTGACTTCGGTAATAGAGTTAGAGAATTCACCGTATCCATTATCTGAAAAATTCAAGCTGGAACCCGACCCACCATAACTTGGGTTAATTTCAATCCAATCATAATCGGGAGCCAATTCATAACCTGTATCTCCTGAATCATATAAATAATATCCATATTCATCCGGTCCCAACGGATCTTCCAATGACACTTCTCCAACATAAACCGGAAAAGAAAGCTCCCTGTTAAATCCTTCATCAGTTTGAATCCATAATTTCATATTATACACAGAGCCGTTTATCACGTTAATTGACGGACGGATGGTAAACCAATTGGATGAAACCTGCCATGCACCGGGTTGAACGGAATCCCAATACCCATCTCCATCATAGATATGAATAGCTGATCCATAGAAATTGAGTTCTCCCATGAGGTCTGTACCGGAAATGGACCCTTCATTGGAAAGTGTAATGTGAATATCAGATACCACTCCAGGTTCAAGAATATTTCCTATCTCCGAAACCAACTCGTATCCCATTACACGGAGTTCAGTTCCGCTCACCGGAATAGTAACATTCCCTTCACCAAGATTAAAATCGTTTTCGTCAAATAAATGTATCCGCAGTTTCAAATCTTCCATTTCCTCTGCAGATGGTGACAGCGTAAAGGAAAATCCTGTTCCGAAGGATGTTTCTCCTGCACCCAAGTCAGATTCGTAAAAACTATTCGTCTCAATCAATTCAACTAATTCGGATTCAGTAGATAATTCTGCATACACTCCTACAATTCCGAATTGACCATAATTTCGAACCGGAATTTGTACATGAACCGTCTCACCGGGATTTAATAATCCATCGTTATTTCCGGTTAATTCATCTAGTTCAACATCCAGAGAAGGGTCATAGTTTGCGATAGTTCCTGTACCGTTGATCGAGAATGTACCTTCGTAGGGTTGATAATTTCGTTTCGTCACAGTTATGGACACTTCTCCCGTTGAAATAAAAGAATCTATTGGTAAGGTAATATTACCTCCGGCATTGGAATACCCGCTGACAAAGATTTCATCATTTCCTTTCAAAAGAGTGACCAGGGCATCTTCCACAGCAATGCCATTGTTGAGGACTTTCATTTCAATAAAATTGGTTCCTAATGGGATAGAATTTTCAAAAATCAATTGTATAGGTTTAGGGGTATCCGTCCATAAATGTGTTGCCGGGTCTCCCATGAGGTTATTCCATTGAGTAAATGCACTTACCCAGTTATCCGGGTTGGTGGGATAGGTATTGTACATGACAAGTTTTCCATGTGCAACAGATGCTCCGACTGTTTCAATTCCCTGGGAAAATATTCCATCATAAATTCCCATGGCAACTATGTTATTGAACATAGTGTGTGTACTTAAAGTAGCAGTTCCAACTGAAGCAATTGCTCCTTTAGGATTGGAAATGGTTCCTGCTCGTAAAAATGTTTCAGAAATGCTGGTTCCTGCAAAATCTCCTGTACCGCAAGTCAGGAAAGTAGCAAATGGAAGTTTGTGTCCGTTGTTGGCACTGTTAATATCAGAACTTCCAAACCCGCTTACCCCCACATACCCACGATAATTCATGTAAAGCATTCCTTCTTCAAGCCGGTTCCTCATCCATGTTGAATAACCTCCCTCTCCGTAATTTGTGCGGATATCTTCCATTTCATGTGCATCCATGATATTTTCGATATATTCATTCGTGATGATGGTCGAAACTCCTGAACTGGATGGATCACCAACAAGAGCGGCTCTTTCGTAAAAACCCGTCATAGTACTCATATAGGTGGCTTTTTCATAGTGGATAATTTTATTAACGATCGTTGCGATATTTGAAGAATTACTGATTGAAATTCTTCCTACAAATATTTCAGGCAGGAAATCAGTTCCGTCTAACTGAGTATAAGGAAAATCCCCTTCACAACCTCCCCAATCATGACCCCAGCATTCATCGAAAGTGGGAACATTGTATGTACCGCCGGCATCCCCAAATAGTCCAACAAACTCCGGAGGAGGATTAAATGTATTGTAGGCATTTTGGATGTAATTTTTTATGGCTCCCGCTGAACTTCCTGTCTCTGATAAACTGGCAGTATAAACTACATATCCCCGTTTATGTTTCCAGTTGACCAATTGTTGAAATGCACTGTTATTTTGAGAATTACCACCACAAATATAAAGAATTGCCGGTTGTTGAAATCCTTCATCCCTTGTCCGGGTTTCATAATTAACCACTAAATTTGAATATAATGGTTCAAAGGCTTTTGAAGGAAGTCTTTCATTTGAATGATCGAATTGTCTTTCTCCAATTTCCGAAAGGATTATGTCCATGGATTCTATTATTTCCAACTCTTGAGTGCGAGGGAAGAAACGAAACGGAACAACTTGAATATTCAGTACATGTAAATCCCGCATGACCAAACGTTCTGAAGTATGAATAGCGGATTCGGGAAACACCGCTTCATCGGAATAAAAAGTTTGATTCACAAAACTGATATTTTCAGGTGTGTCTTTATTCACTTGATTCTGGACCGGGAATATATTTTTATCTGGGACAATTGAGGAATGTAAAACAGAAAAAGATACTTCATATTCTCTATCCGGTTTTACTTGTACCATTGTGGAATAAATGGGCAACTCAGGCATACCTATTTCAGTCGTTGTTCCTGATGTTTCTGATGGAATCCGATGATATCCCTCCACAGAGACAAATTGTATGTCTCCTTGTGAAAATTGAATATGAATTCCATTTTCATTTTCAAAACCTGAATGAGTGAATCCTGCACCAAATATGAGCTGAGTGCAGAAAAGTACCGTCATTAATTTGTTAGTTGTCATTTTATTTCTTATCCATTTTATTTTACTTATTTGACCCATTTTTCTAACATAGAATTGGGCTAAGCATTACTGATTTAATTCGTTTAAATACAGTCGTATCTACCTATATCGTTATTTAGACAATTTTAACTATGGAGATATTCCATAAATATGTCTGAAGGTGGAATGGGGGTGAAGCGCTAAGAAAAAGGGCTATTTCAATAAGACCATTTTACGGGTCTGAATGTATTGGTATTCCGGTTGAGGTCCGGAAAATGGGGACGAAACTTTCAATTGGTAAAAATAACATCCGGCACTGATGAGATTCCCATAATTATCGGTTCCATTCCATTGCACAGAATGAAAACCGGCAGTCAGTTTATTCAAAATCAAATTTCGAATTTCTTTTCCCAACAGGTCATATACAATAAGACTGACCTCTCCCTGTTCAGGAATTTCAAAATCAAGGGTAGTTGCAGGATTGAACGGATTGGGGAAATTTTGCGACAGGGAATATTGAGTGGGCATTTTCCGGACTTTTTTCAAAGTCAGACCTGTGATTTGTCCTTTCAATTCAAATGGAATATTTTCAGTCAAAATATATTCCATCCCAGCGGAAGTAATTATAATCCAATTTGATTGCGGGTCTTCCGGAATATTAAATTCTGCAGAAATAGTCAGGTTTTCCTCATTATTTTGAACTTCAATATAGCCAAGACCATTAGCTATTTTTGAATGTGTATCAAATCGAATATCGAAAGCGCCAATCGGAGGTTTAGGTGGTAATTGATAATACACCGACTCATTTTCAGGAATAGAGACACCAAAGTAAAGTTTTCTGTTATTTATATTTAAAACATTTGCTTCTTGAGTGTGATAGGAAAATGTTGATCTTACCTTTCCTGATGTCCCACCGGAAGTGATGGTAATATTGCCTTCAGAAAATGCATTGATCCAGTATCCTTTGCCCGGTTTTAAACTCAGGGAATTGACATAAGTACCATCGAAACCGTACAGTGATCCCGGTACGACAATCTGATCAGGGTCAGATATTTCCGAAAAATCTGTTTCTTCAGAAATCCCGCTGACAATATTCCACCCTGCATTCAAAGTTATGGTAAGACTGTTCAGATCATTCCCGTTGAGTGCAGAGTGTCCGGAATATGGAAAATAGAGCCAATATCCCTCACCTGAAACCAATTCATTTTCATTTACGTAGGTCTCAGCGAATGAAAAAAGGGTTCCTTCCACAGATCCGGGAAATACCGATGTCTGTGATGGATCAGTTGCGTTCACCGGTAATCCTACCATGTTCCAGTCTCTAAGATGAGAAATGATTGTTAATGATTCTAAATTATCAAGTGCATTATCGAGAACATTGAGAAACTCATTTCCGGTTGGTGGAATTATTGTACCTTCCGCTGAATAAAGTATTCTCATTTGGTGGTCTAACAAAATATGATGAGGGACGGATCCATCCGTAAAAAGGGACCGAAAATTCATATTGGAATCATCTGCAATGGGATAGGATAATCCAAATTCTGTTCCCCATTCATCACATGAATAATCGTCCTCCCATTCGGATCCTGCGGCTATAACGGCAAGACCGTTGTCTCTATACTGGTTAAATATATTTTCTGTAAATTCAGCTTCAATTTGGCTGACATGACTGGAAGCACTAAACAGGATAACCCAAATTACCTGATAATTACCGCCATTCACATTACCAAAATGATCGTATAGAGACCATTCATTATTATTTTCAGGGTAACATGTTTCCGTTGAGATATCCGCAACCAGATCATCAATCTCGTATGTCCCCCCGGCAAATACCAAATTTGCTAAGAGACACCCAATTATAAGTTTTTTTACACCGTTTTGCATGAATTCCTTGTAATACCTTAAAATCGTATCAGGGAGTATAACAGAAAACCGGGAAATAATCCACACTTAATTTAAGAATGTGATTTATACCACTTTTAAGAAAAAGGGTATAGAATCTTTTACAAAACCATTCCACCCGAAATACGTTGGCTGACAATTAAAATTGTACATTGTTTGATTGAGTCATTAACCCACAATTTAGTCATGGGTTAGAAACCAATGAGAAGATTGAATCGTTTCAAAGGTTTATCAGAAAAATGATGGTTTTTTACACAGGTTTCTATCATAAAGATATTCGAATATGAAACGTAGGAGTAAATCCCAGCATTTCCACATTGGTTGTGACAATTTCTGAATTCTCAGCAGTTATATATTTTTTATGACTGGTATTTTTTCTATCTAATAAATTAAAAATAGACAATCCCATTTCCCAATTCAGGGATACAAACCTGAAATGTTTTGTTATACTTACATCAACTCTGCGGATAAAAGGAAGGCGTTCTGAATTCATTTCAACAGAAGAATCCGGAAT
>CAZSIH010000099.1:0-6719 GCA_964606925.1 uncultured bacterium | reverse complement strand
TGCTCCGGTACCTGGACTCGAACCAGGGACACGCGGATTAACAGTCCGCTGCTCTAACCAACTGAGCTATACCGGAATATAATTTTGTCTAATAAAATCACGTCTTTTTTGTGATTTTAGTTCTTCTTCCCTTATCATGGCATTTGATCTACTAAAACACTTTTCTGTATAAATCAGAATCCACGGTTCGTAGGGTTTTGTTGATTTCACCAATCCCATATTGTGTCTCATCACTCGCTGATCGATATTGGATGTTTGCCCAATGTACAAACGATCAAATGACTTTGAATATAGAACATATACAATATACATTTCAAATAACACGTGGATTAATCCGGCATCTGCCGGACTCCCTGCCCGGCTATTGACGGGTAACCAACTGACCTATACCGGAATTCTTAGTAATTTATAAAAATAAGTTCGGCGAATTTATAGAACTTTTTTTCCTGGCAAAGTTACATTTCTTTTTCAGCTTCAAGCAGTTTACCTTCAATAAAATGTCCCTGTTTAAATTGGTCGGAAGTTAAATAAACCAATCCATCTTCCTCATGAGGTTTACCAAAAACGGAGTGAATGGACTTCAACCCTCCGAGCCACTTTCGCTTATCCGATAAATACACCAAGTCTCCCACCTCCGCTTTCATTTTTTCCATATCAGATTTCGAAAACGAAACATTGGGATCATCACCTTCAATCTGCTTCCATGTAACTTCTACTTTCTCACCTTCTTCATCATTTGGTTTTCCTCCTTTAAAATATTCCCTTGCTTTTTCAATTGTCCAAACAGTGAGTCCCTCAATTTCTTTTTCCGTTTTTGAGGTTGTGATAAAAGTAACAACCACACCAACTCCAGCGCAGACAAACATATTATATAAAGCACGAATATAGGTATAAGGATGTTCAGGATTCATGGCTATTCCATGATCAAAAGGTGCAATAAAAATACCGGGGTACTTTCCACCCAGCCACATGAAAAAAGCTCCACCCAGAAATGTTGCAATAGCAGCTTTTGCAGTATATCTCTTCCAGAAAATTCCAAGAAATATTGCAACAACTAAAGGCGGTGTCATTGTACTGTGAAAAAATCCATGAGCTTCATACAATGTAGGAAAATTATTAAAAAAGACCGTACTGGCAGCTCCCAATACAGTTGCACCGGCAGAGACGATCATGGCAATTTTCAAGTAATGTTTATCCTCACGATTCTTAACGATGGGTTTATAAACATCATTGACGACCACGGCAGCCACAGCATTTATCAGCGTATCAACAGTGGACATAAGAGCAGCAGCAACTGCAGCAATGAGAAAAGCAAAGACGACTTCAGAAGTCGTAATAAGGCTTGCTACATAAGTAAAAACATGATCCAGTTTTATTCCTGCATCCCATTGATTCGGCATAAGATTACTTATTGACCGCCCGATCCATCCGGCATTTGATACACAAATAGTTGATATGGGGAGAAGAAACAACACATTAAATACGACTGATTTTCTACCATCATGAACGGACTTTGCTGCTAAAAAACGCATGATCAATCCTTGATTCATAAAAAGAAATCCCACCGATCCTGCAACTCCATCCTGCCAGAATATCCCAACAAAATTGAAATTTGACGGTTGATTAAAATGGGCTAATGGAAGTTTAAACTCAGGAGTTAATGAATTCCAGAATGAACCAAACCCGCCCACATATTGAATACCCAATATAAAAATAAAAATACCGGAAAAAAGTAGAATAAATCCCTGGGCAAGATCAGTAAATATTACTGCAGTTTGTCCACCGAAGGTGATATAAATTCCGGAAATGACGGCAACAACCATAATTATCATGTAAAGATTCCAACCTAAAATGGGTTCCAGGGTTTTTCCCATGGTCAGGAAACCGATAGCAATGTAACCGATCATATATCCCAGAATGGCAATGGTCGCCAAAATCCTGACTCCCGGGTTAAACCGCCGTTCAAAGTAATTCGGTATGGAACGGATTTTAGTGTAATAAATAATAGGCAGCCAGCCGAATAAAAAGAATGGAACGAAAAACCAGTCGTTCATGTAGGTCATGGTTGATGAAAATCCATGCTGATATGCTTTGGCTGAATATTTAAGGAAACTGTGCGATCCCACTCCCGTTGCAACAATAGACATGGAAATGAGCCACCAGGAAAATCTCCTGCCACTAAAAAAGAAGTCCTCAGTTGTCCGGTTGTACTTGGCAAAATAAGATCCAAAACCAAGAATCAGGATAAAATAACCAAAAATGACTACCCAAAATGTTGATGAAATCTGGATCATGCTGATTTAGATCGATTTAAAGTAGTGACGACTAAATATAAAAATACCATCACAAAAAGAAATAAAAGAACGATGACAGCGGAAGCACTTTCATAGCCAAGAGCTGCAAGGGAAACCGTGCTGTGAATCACCACATACCAATTAAACCCAAAAAATAGTATAAACAGCCAGATACGATGGTATCTTCGTTTTAAATTTAGTGATTCTGATCTTAAAATCAGGACCATTCCGAGAATAAAGATGATCCCTCCCACTCCATAAAGATAGAGAAATGGAAGCCAGGTTCTGGAAAAATCAAGCATCCATTCCTCCGTCAAAAACCGGTTTCAGTTCATCCCAGGATTTTTCCAGTCCTTCAACCATCACTTTTGTATGCCCCAAAACAGGCATGAAATTTGTATCACCTGTCCAGCGTGGCACTACGTGAAAATGAATGTGATCTTTTATTCCGGCTCCTGCTGATTCCCCCAAATTTGCACCTATATTAAACCCGTGAGGATTCATAATTTTTGATAATGCATCAATAGATTGATCGATCTGTTCCAATATTTCGAGTCTTTCATCTTGGTTTAATCCTCTGAATGAATCAATATGACGGAACGGAGCTACCATGAGATGCCCATTTGTATAAGGGTACAAATTCATGAGAGTAAAGGAACTTTCACCTCTGAATAGTATGAGACCGCTTCTGTCTTCCATTTTTGGTTTGTCACAAAACATACATCCCTTTTCTTTTTCACTTCGAATATAATCTATTCGCCAAGGCGCCCAAAGTCTTTTCATTCAAAATGTGAAAAAGGTAATGGAAAATCGGATAGGTTTATTTTAATATTCCAGAGCATTTTCCTTTTCATATTTCCCATAAATCAATCTTCTTCCCGGCTTTTTTTATATCGAGTTATGACTCTCTGTTCCAAATCTTTTGGCATATTTTCATAATGACTGAATTCTTCAGAATGAAGTCCACGACCACCAGTTAAAGAACGAATCGTATTAGCGTAATTATACAATTCCGCCTGAGGAATCTGAGAATTGACAATTTGGAAACTTCCATCAGTTTCCATTCCCATCACCTTCCCTCTCCTTCCGGAAATATCACCCATTACATCACCCATGTGTTCTTCCGGCATTTTAACCTTAACCTTACAGATCGGTTCTAATAACCCCGGTCTGGCACCTAAAAAAGCTTCCCGAAATGCATGTTTCCCTGCGGTTTGAAACGCAATATCTTTCGAATCCACCGGATGTTGCTTCCCATCATAAAAATCTACTTTTACATCCACCACATGACATCCCGCAAGTACGCCATCCTCCAGCACAGACTTCACTCCCTTTTCTACTGAAGGAACAAACACCCTGTCCACATTCTGACCACGAAGTGATTCAGTAAACTCAAATCCTTCTCCTCTGGGTTTGGGTTCAATTCGCATCCACACTTCAGCAAATTGCCCGGCTCCTCCGGATTGTTTCTTATGTCTGTATTTAGATGCTCCTTTTCCATGGATGGTTTCACGGTAGGGAATTTTGGGTGGGATTAGATCCACTTTAATGTTAAACCTTCGCTGGAGTCTTTCAATGGAAATTTTTATATGCAGTTCTCCCTGCCCGGAAATAATGGTCTGTCTCACCTCACTATCCACACGATAGACAAACGTAGGATCTTCTTCATGGAGAGCCGCTAATCCCATTGCAAGTTTTTCCTCATCTCCCTTGGCATGTAATTCAACTGCGGAATGAATATTAGGATTTGGATATTGAGTTTTTTGAAGAGTCACTTTTTTTGACGGACTACATAACGTGTCTGATGTATGTGTGTTTTTCAATTTCACAACTGCACCCATATCTCCGGCATTCAACTGCTGTACGCTGGTCCTATCTTTTCCATTCAAAACGGATAATTGTCCTATCCGTTCATTTTTTCCTTTTGATGTATTCAAAAGGTCTGAGCCGGCAGTTACTTTTCCCGAATATACCCTGAAAAAAGATAAATCACCTACATGAGCTTCACTAATCGTTTTAAAAACCTGAGCCACCGTTTCTGAATCATTGATGGACACCTGCGCTTCGTTTCCTCTGCTGTCTAACACAGAAATAGTTCCTCTGTCTTGAGGAGAAGATCCATATTTCGAAATGAAATCCATGATTCGTGGAACGCCAACATTTGTCTGAGCGGAGGAACAGAAAAGTGGGATCAGAGTTTGATTCTGAACTGCTGCGTGAATTCCCCCCCGCATTTCCTCCTCTGTTAATCCACCTTTTTCAAAAAAAGTTTCTAAAAGAGTGTCATCTGACTCTGCAACATATTCAATCAGTTCTTCATGCAGTACAGATGCTTTTGCTTCCCACTCTCCTTCAGCAGGCGCTTCCGAGTATTTTCCTGAACCATCCGTTTTATAGGTTATAATTTCTTTTCTTAATACATCAAGCACCTGATTAAATCCGGGTCCTGAGTTTACCGGTAATTGTATTGGAAAAACATTTTTTCCGAATCGTTCCTTCGCAGTGTTTAATATTTCATCAAATTTTGTATGGTCTCTGTCCAGACCGTTTACAACAATCATCTTAGGAATTCCAAATTTGGAGGCATGTTCCCAGACCTGTTCCGTCCCTACCTCGACTCCGGCAACAGCATGAATAACCACCATTGCCATGTCCGAAACAGAAATGGATCCTAATGCTTCCCCAATAAAATCCAAATATCCCGGCGCATCAATAAAATTAAATTTTTTACTGTCCCATTCTACGAATAATGGAGCCGCATGAATGGATATCTGCCGTTCTTTTTCACCGGGGTGATAATCTGATACAGTGCTCCCTGCTTCTACAGAACCAATTCGATTTATTATACCGCCATTGACTAAAATAGCTTCTGATAGAATTGTTTTCCCGCATCCTCCATGCCCGACAATGGCAAAATTGCGGATGTCAGTTGATTGATAATCTTTCAAAATAGTAATCCTTTATAATTTTTTTATACATAAAAAGGGGCAGAATTGTAGCATTATAACCTGGTAAAAATCAAGAGATTTCCACTTATTTCATTTCAGGAATAATTACTGCATGTTCATTAATATATTCTCTCAAAATGGGAACAATAAATAATCCCTCTAAGTTCATTAATGAAAATTCATGTGCTAAAATTCGAAGTCTCTGTTCAATGGGTTTCATTTTATTTAAGACGATGACTTTATCTTGCCTGATAATACAACCTCCACCATTAAAATCACCCTTTCCCTGGATAATTTGCAATCCCATTTTTTCAGCTAATGTTTCAAAATGTTCCATAAGTTGATTCTGTTTCATTTATAATAATTCTTCATGTTTTGAACCTGTCATTTTATTTACAAGAGATTTTACATCTTCTACCTTGTCCTTGTGGACGACCAATGTTGCATCATCTGTGCGAATGACTACTACATTTTCAAGTCCTATAACAGCAGTAAAATGATCCTGAGAATGTATGAGATTATTTTTTCCATTTAACACCATACCCTCTCCCCGCACCACATTGCCTCTCTTGTTTTTCGGTAGGATATCATAAACAGCATTCCATGAACCCAAATCATTCCATTCAAAATCCGCCTGAACTACATAAGCGTCCGAAGCTACTTTTTCCATGATACCGTAGTCAATGGATTCCGGTGTGATGGATTCCCATAAATTCCTAATATTCTGTTTCTTTTTTAAAATGGGTTTCATTTTAATTAATTGTTTATACATATCTGGTAAATGAGTTTTCATCAAGTTTAAAATTACATCCACCCTCCAAATAAATATTCCTGAATTCCATAAGAAATCACCGCTCTTTATAAATCGCTTTGCTAAACTAAGATGAGGTTTTTCTGCAAATGTTTTTAAACGAGATACGTTAAATTGATTCGCATCTTCATCACGGTTATGCTGTATGTATCCATATGCTGTTGAAGGATAAGTGGGTTTGACTCCGATTGTCACCACTGCATGATTTTGCTTTGCTAATTGTTTTGCTGTACTCAACGCTTTTACAAATTTCCGATGACCCACAATGAAATGGTCAGCAGGGAATACTCCCATGACACTATCCTTTTTTAACATTTCCAAATGTAATGCCGACAGCCCAATACAGGGCGCTGTATTTTTTCCTGTAGGTTCAATAATTATATTTTTCTCTGAAATTCCATCTATCGAATCAATAATTTTATTTGCAAGATCTGACCGGGTTACAATAAATATGTCATCAACTAATTTAATTTTTCGAAGGCGGTCCACTGTCATTTGAAGCATGGAATTTCCACCTAATATATTTAATAATTGTTTTGGGTTTTCTTTTCTACTCAGGGGCCAAAACCGTGTACCGCTACCGCCTGCCATGATGACGCAATACATTCTCTAATCCAATCCTAAATTAATCTCTTTAAGTTCGTAATCCCAATTTGCCCGGATATC
>CAZSIH010000098.1:453-6741 GCA_964606925.1 uncultured bacterium | reverse complement strand
GGGAATGTTTTAATTATTTATTTGATAACACACATTCATTAAATACTTTAAGTGCCCTATTTGAAAGAATTTATAAATCATTGACCCCATGTGGTTTATTTATTTTTGATTTTGCCAGGCCCGGTCGGGTGAATTCCTCTAAAAAGAAAAAATGGAAACAGGATGATTGGGAAATGGATGTTGAACATTTTGAAGATGAGCACCTAAAAATACTTACCCGGAAGATAAGATTGAAAATATTTACCCAAAATGGAATGAATGAAGATTCGGAGATTCACCGACTTCGACTATTTGAAAAAGATGATCTAAAAACAGTACTGTTAAATTCTGGATTTTCAGTGAAATTTATTACAGGTTATGGATCCTATACATTTCCCTTTGAAAGTGGTTATGGTGGGTTTGTAGCTGAAAAAAAGTGATTAAAGTACAATTCCAGTTGTAATTTTGACAATAATTACAACTAAGATATTTAATATGATAATCTGAATGAAAAAAGTCTTGATACAGTATTTGCCCCTCATTTTTTATCTTTTTTCCACCCTGATCCAATCCCAAACCCTGGATGGAGCTATTACATTTCGGTATGGGATTATCGGTCAAAAAGAGATTGATCCGGACAGTTTATTTTCAATCTCAGATGGGTCTATTCTTCAACCGGGGGACCAAATCAAACTGAATTTTGATTTTGAAAAAGGAACCTGGTTTTATGTAGTGACTCTTTCAAAGGAGGGTGAATATGGAATGCTATTTTCCTCCAGCAGTCAGGACACTGAGGAAACAGGATATATTTTTACTTCTCTAGAATGGCAAAAGCTGGGCCATGGTAATAAACCTGAGTTGTTCACACTTATATCTTCAAAATCACAGTTAAAAAAACTGGATGATTTATTTGTTAAATATGAAAATGCCAAAGGAAAAAGCAAAAAGAGATTCCACAAACGGATCAGAAAGCAATTAGAATATCTACAAAAATATGATTCCAAAGAAACAAAGGGAAAACTGGTTCAAAGACTTGAAAAACCGGTAATAGGAGGTGTAACCTACAGGGGACTAATGGAAGGAGTTATAATGGAACAAAGCCTGACCCACATATCCTCTGGTAAAGGGGTTGCAATAACTAATATCCATATAAGTGTAAAATAAAAAAATGATGAGGGGGCGCAGTATTGATATCTGGATGCTGGCAAAAACAAATGCTGTTAACCTGTTAATTATTTTTTCGCTTATGTCTTTTTTTTCTTCCTCGTTCGATTTGCTCGAGCTGCGGACGCTGGACAATCGATTCAGAGTACGTAATATTTTGAAAATGAATCCTGTGTATCATAACGCACTGATACACATCAATATAGATAATTATTCCAAACAGGAATCAGACCAAACACTTTGGCCAAAATCATACTATGCAAAATTAATTAATACGATTTCAGAAAGGGGAGCAGATGTAATTGTATGTGATATAATGTTTGTTGATTGGGCGGATACAACCGGTAACATAACTCTTATTAATTCTATAGTTAATTCCGGAAATGTTGTAAGTCCCATACTATTTGAATTAAATTTTAATGAAAAAATTCAGGTAGGAGTCTCCTATGAATTTGGGTTGGAATTATATCCCAACTTTGAAACGGATGAGTTTTTGAATGCAAACAACATTATCGCAAAACCACTTTTGGAGATCATGGATCAATCTGCAGGGATGGGGTTTGTAAACGTAATTCCTGATCCAGATGGTATATTAAGACGAATACCATTGATTGCTCAGCTAAATGGAAAGATGATACCCTCGTTATTTTTACAGTCTGTTTGTACATATTTTGATTATGATTTAGACAAAATAATCCCGGTAAATGGTTCTTTGGTTATCCTTAAGGACTTTGGGGAATTTGTTGAGGGTGTCGATAAAGACCTGAGAATCCCACTGGATGGAAAGGGTAATATGCTGGTGAACCTGTCAGGAACATTAACTGAAAATTATCCGGGTTTCGGTGCATGGGATTTATTGGAAGAAAAATATGAAACAGACTTTTCCAGTAAACTCGTAATATTTGCTGATATTTCATCTCAGGGGGGAGATTTTAGCCCAACATCACTTGATAACCTGTTCCCCAGACCTTACTTCATGTTCAATGCAGCGAGTAATCTTATGGAGAATTCTATTTTATATCCTTTAGGATTTCAATATACCATTCTTTTTACATTACTGCTTTCAATCCTAATCATAATTATTTGTTCACGGTTCAACATGGTCTGTTTTACAGGTACTGGAATTGTGTCCATATTTGGTTATTTAATTATAGCATACATCATGTTTTTTCTTATGGATTGGGTTTTTCCAATAATTCCTGTTTTGATTCCCACAGGATTTGTTTTTTTATTATCTGTAATTCAAAAATATGTGCATGACGAAAAATACAGGACAGTAATTGAAAGCAGTCTTGAAAGTTATTTATCTCCTGTTTTAATGGAGAAAATCAAGGGAGATCTGGATATTCTTAAAATCGGAGGTGAGCGGAAACGAATAACGGTTCTGTTTTCTGATATTGTCAATTTTACTGGATTTTCCGATGAAGCTGATCCCCAGGAAGTACAGGAAGTTTTGGAGAGATATTTCAAGGAAATGACCGCCACAGTTTTTAATGAAAAAGGAATCGTGGATAAATATATGGGTGACGGTATTCTTGCTTTTTTTGAAAATATAGCTGATGAAGTTACCAGCGCTCCGGCTGCAGTACGTTGTGCTCTTTCTATGCAGGTAAATGCTGCTGAACTGGATGAAATCTACAAAAAACAGAATCGGTTCCCATTTGCGATTCGGGTGGGCATTGCAACAGGGTACGCTAAAGTGGGTAATATCGGACCTGTGGAAAAGATTGATTATACCATTATAGGTAGTGTCGTGAATCTTGCTTCCCGAATCCAGGGTGCCGGGAATAGCGGAGAAGTTATCATTGATAAAAATACCCACTTTTTTGTTAAGGAAAATTTTAACATTGAGGAAAAGGGCCAATTTGATTTAAAAGGATTTTCTGATCCCGTAAATCTTTTCAGTGTTCTGGATAAAAAGTAACCAATGATGCACCCTTACAGGAATTGTTCTCTAATTTTGTTTTTGCTTTTAAGCATGCTTAAAAGTCAGGATATTAAAATCTCCCAGCGTACAGCAGATTCATTGTATGCTGTTTCTTTCTATAATTTGGGAAAGAATTATTATAATATGTCTGAAGGGGATTCTGCACGGGTGTATCTGAACAAAGCTCTTGAACTATTTGAAGCAGGGGGATTTATCAAACAAGTTGGGGTTGCCCAAAACCGTATCGCCATGACTTATTTTGATTTATTCGGGAATTGGAAAAAAGCAGAAAAACACTGGCTTAAAACCCTGGAGATAAGGGAGGAATTAAGTGACAGTTCTGGAATAGCAAGAGTAAAACACTATCTTGGTAATGTTTACCAAGAATTGGACAGCTATAAAATGGCAAGGGAATTTTATGAAGAATCGCTGGAATTTTGGGAAGCCCAACATAATGAAAAAAAAATAATACAAAATTTAAATTCATTGGGACTACTGGAAATAGAGAGAGAGAGGTTTTACTTTGCTGAAAAATATTTTAATCAATCATTTACATTACTTGATGAGAGTGACAACAAAAACAAAGCTAAAGTACTAAATAATTTAGGACATCTGGCGTTCAGCAAGGGGCATTACGGAAAAGCTCATGAATATTACAGTCAGAGCTTGAGTCTCTATGGAGATAATTTTACAGACATAAAAAAAGCTAAAATATCCATGAATTTAGGAAATGTGTTCAGTGCATATAATGATACCGTTTCTGCCCGGATACATTATCACAAAGCGCTTGAACTTGCTCAGGATCATAAGCAGACCAAAGCGAGAGTGTTAAACAATCTGGGGGTTTATTACAAGGACCAGAAAAAATATGATAAAGGATTTGATTACCTGACGAAATCTATGAAACTCAAAGAGGAAATTGGTGATAATAAAGGGGTCATCAATACCCTGACTAATATGGGAGACCTTTTCCATAAAAAAGGAGAAAGAAAAGAAGCACGAGAATTATATAAAAAAGCCCGCCAACAGTCCCGTGACCTTGGATATATCCAAGGAGAATCTCAAAGTCTTTACAATCTGGGATCTTTGGAATTGGAGGAGAGAGAGTATGGGCTTGCCATGGAATATTTTCAGGAAGGCTTGGAGAAAGCAAAGAAACTGGAAAATGATTATTTTGGATATATTTTTAATGAGGGGTTGGGAGACGTTTTTTCTGCAGAGGAAAGATATGACCTTACGGTCAGGCATTATGACAGGGCGATTGAACATGCGGAAAATATCCGCAGGGGAATAGGACTGGAAGGTCACCGATCTTCTTTCATGGCAGGGGTAATGGATGTCTATAGAAAATTGGCGAATGTGCAGATAGAATTGGGGCAAGATGATCATGCCTACCACACCTATGAGAAAATGAAAGCCAGGAATCTCCTGGATATATTAGACGGGGCATTCCTGGTATTTGAGGATGAGATGACGCATGAGGAGATCGAAAAAGAACAGCTCATGGAAAGCCGTCTGCGGCTTGTGAATAAAGAAATCAGTGATTTTACATTTAATGCCGGCACCACCCGAAGTCTGGATTCGCTGACAAGGGAAATACGTAATGCCAGGAGAGCGATGGACAAATTCAGATCGGGGTTGTATTTCAAGCATCCAGAGCTGAAACGTAAAATGGGAGAAGGTGACCCAATTCGCACCAGGGATGCTGTGAAACTCTTAAATCTGAATGAAGCTGCAATTGCATATATGGTTGAAGAAGATAATACAATTTGTTTTTTGCTTAAGCGGGAAGGTAGAAGGAAATATACAGTAAAATCTTTTCAATTGGATATTACCCGGAATGAGATCAATAAGGAAACATCTGCCCTGCGTAGAGGCTGGGGGAGCGGGACTTCTAAACGGCTTTATTCCCGGCTTGTGGAACCTATAAAGACTGAATTAGAGGGAGTTTCCCAGCTTTGTATCATTCCTGACAGTTACCTGCACAATTTACCCTTTCATGCCCTGAAGAACGGCGAGACGGGAGAATACATGATCCAGGAATATACCATATATTATGTGAACTCCTTAAGCGCCCTTGATGAACTACGCTCCTTTGGCACAGCTGGGAAAGAACAAGTACTTGCATGTGGAAATCCCGATTTTGGAGAAAAAGGTGTAGCGACGCTCCGGGGAGAACTGGCTGCGCTTCCTGCTACAGAGGATGAGGTAAAATCCATTGGTACTATTTTTGGAGAAAGGTCCCTGATCATGACGGGAAAAAGAGCGAATGAAGGAGAATTCAAATCCCGTGCAGGTGACTTTGGCATACTCCACTTGGCAACCCATGGAGTGATGGATGAACTGAGTCCCATGTATTCCTCCATCCTGCTTACCGCAGATGAAA
Source organism: uncultured bacterium (assembly GCA_964606925.1). Lineage (GTDB taxonomy): Bacteria > Fidelibacterota > Marinisomatia > Marinisomatales > AB-629-J13 > AB-629-J13. Next base: position 1,285 of record CAZSIH010000098.1, on the reverse strand, counting down.
ATAATGACGGGTTTCTTACTGCCCGTGAGATACTGAAAACGGAATTAAATGCTGACCTTGCTGTATTAAGCGCATGCGAAACTGCCTCTGGAAAGCTCACAGAGGGTGAAGGAATGCTGGGACTGTCCCGTGCATTTTTTGGCGCTGCAGTGCCTGCACTTGTGGCAACCCTATGGCCCGTGGTTGATGAATCCACGAGGATCCTTATGGAAAATTTTTACCTTGAAATGGAAAATGGAAGCCGCCCGGCTAAAGCACTTAGAACTGCCCAATTGACTTTACTGGAAAATCCAAAATATAAACACCCTGCCATTTGGGCACCCTTTGTTTTTAGGGGGGATACCGAATAAAAAACATTGGGATGTTAGTGGAAAAGAAGAGTGATAAAGGTCATAGGAGTATTTGTTATAATTGATTAAATTGATTAATCTGTGAAATTTGATTCTAAATTGAGAATATCCAACACAAACATGAAATGGATAAGTACCCTTTCTACGTGTATGATAAAATGAGAAAGCCGCTTAATACTATATTCACACCATCATTTTTCCTTTTGTGTATCTTTCCAGCACTGAGCTCAGCCCAGGATAACTACTCCCTCAGTTTTGATGGGGTGGATGATTATGTTGAAATAAGCATAACTGAAACAACATTAGAAACTCAAGCAACATTATTTGCATGGATTAAAAAAGATACATGGGGTACAACAGATGAATGTATCATCGATTTGAATCACAGCTCTGATCCTGAGAATCAGAGAGATATCTTTTCCATAAAACATTGGGCACCTGATAACAATGCGAGTCAATTGACTGCGATGATGCGGGCTGAT